>JBPOJG010000468.1:0-15498 GCA_052033835.1 Spirochaetota bacterium | reverse complement strand
GCCAGGTCGTTTGCAAAAGCAGCCACTACCTTTTCTACGTCGCCGGATGTCAGACTGTCGGATAGCTTTGTATTGCCGGCTACAACCGATAATGCTCCCAGGATTGCCTTTGCACTCCGAACAGTCTTTTCATCCTTGTCCAGATCCATCCCGTCTCCAAATAAATCAGGGATTGTGTCCATATCAATCAGATCGGATGCTGTTCCCGCCGAATCCGCCCGAAAGTTTTTCTGGCTGAAACCTTTGTTCAGGCCGAACTGAGCGACGATCTGCTTGTTGGCGAATGTCAGCTGCTCTTCCATTCTGTTTGCTGTAATGTTTTCCCTTGCGATGGACTGAAACCTTGATGCGGCAAAGCGGGACAACGGAGTGAGGTTCAGTCCGGATTTGACTGTGTTTCCCGAAGGTTCTTTCAGAATCATCGTAACTGATGCGGATCCGGTCCAGCTGATATCTGTTTTTGTTGCAGCATCATACATCGTCGATCCTGCCTTGGGGGAGGCAATGAGGCAGACCGGCTTTCCTGTTCTCAGAAAACGCGCAGTGTAGTTCCCGGTGCTGTCGGTAGCCGTCACAGCCAGAGGGACAGTATTTGTATTACAAGTTCCATCCTTGTTTGTCGCGTAGATGCTTACCGCTCCGTTCTTGATCTCACCTGTCAGACTGACCTTCCCCGAAACAGATGCTGTGCCTGCTCGGAGAAACAGCATATTCTTTTCTGAAAACAGACCCTCTTTTGAATTTGAACAGTTCAGTACAATGACCGCTGACAGCAGACCGAGAAACCTCATAAACAAACCTTCCTTTATTGAAATTCCTAAAGCTTATTAAAATATGGAGACAGATAAAAATCTGAAGGCCAAACGCCGTTGGACTTTGTGTCAATCATCAGCAGGTATGTGGCATCGTATGACATTCCATAGATCTTTCCATTCGGAGCCAGAACTCCGCTGTTAAACTTGTACAGTGAAAGCAAAGAACCCAAAAGTGATGTGCTGTCATTGGAAGCATTTATTTCAAGTACTTGGAGTGAAGCCAGAGGCATTCCATAGATTCTTCCGCTGGGTGCCAAAACTCCTCCGGTAAATTTTTGTGTGCCACCGAAAGATCCAAAAGTATAGAATGTATCATTTGAAGGATTGACCACAAGCACACTGGCTGAGGCATGAGCCATATAATAGATTTTGCCATTGGGAGCCAGAACACCTGAGTTTGACCAGGAACCGGCAGAACCGCCTAAAGTCCCAAAGGTATACGCAGTATCATTGCTTGGATCAACAACGCGCACTGTGGCACCGGTAATAGAATAAATTTTACCGTTGGGAGCCAGAACTGCATCACCCCAACTAATACATCCGGTGAGAGATCCAAAAGTATAGGTTGTATCGTTGGCAGGATCTATAACCAAAACCCTGCTATCATCGCATGGCATAGCGTAGATTTTTCCGTTTGGAGCTAAGACTCCACCTCCCCATTTATAGCCTGTACCGCTTGGGGCAGGAAAAGTATATGTTGTATCGTTAGCGGGATTAATTACAAGCACATTGGAATCACTAGCAGGAATACCGTATATTTTTCCATTAGGAGCTAAAACTCCACCCCACCATTTTTCTCCTCCTGCACCGACGGATCCGAACAGGCTCACTGAGTCAGTGCTCGGATCAATCTTTAAAACTGATGAAGAAGTTCTAGGAATTCCGTAGATTTTTCCATTGGGAGCCATCACTCCGCCTTGCCATCTTGGGGAGGCAGCGCCCGATACATTTCCGATGGTGGTAACTGTTGCTGTAGTGCTCACTCCCAATCCTGCCTGCGTATTCAGAATCGGCTGCACATCTGACCAGGGACGGAATGCATTTATCTTAATGGAGAGACTGGTACTTGCTGTAGTGCTGCCTGTACTGTTTAAGGTGCTGACAGTATATGTTTTTACTGTTCCCCATCCGGAAGCAGGAACGTATGTTGCAGGTGTGCCGGAGATCTGACCTGTGGCTGCATTGAAACTCAGCCCCGACGGAAGTGAAGGTGCAATGGAAAAAGAAGCCGGAGCTGTTCCCGAAACTGTCGGACTGGCGGAAGCGGCTGTAACATCCTTTGTGAAAGAGAACGGTGAACCGGAATAGCTGATAACTGTCGGTGCTGTGCTGAGAACAGTCAGTTTGATTTTTGCTTCGGAGAATCCATAGACGTTGGCCGCAGTGACTGTGTAGCTTGTCTCAGACTGTGCAGCAGTCGGAGTTCCGCTGATCACACAGGTTGTGTTGTCCAGCTTCAGTCCGGCAGGCAGGGACGGACTCGCTGTGCATTCTGTCAGTGTTCCTGAAAAGCTCGGTGTCAAAGCAGTGACTGCATAGTTCTGTGAAAATGCAAAGGATGATCCTGCATAAGTCAGTCCGTATGGTGCAGTGGGCACATTCTGCAGAAAGACTGGAGACTGCACGAATCCGAGACTGGCAGTATCCGATGCAGTCAGTCCGAGTGAGCTGTCTGATGCTATATAGGAACTTATAGCGCTCTGCAGTGTGGATGTCAGCGGGCTGGAACCAAGCGCCGCACCGTTCTGGATAATGATCGCCTCTCCGGTTATATTTTTACCATCCGCATTCCCATCCGCGAAGTCTTTCTCAAACGCCTGCATCACTTTTTCCGTATCATCTGAAGACAGATTCGATTCCGCTTTTTTTGAATTTTTCGCAATGACGGAAAATCCTCCCAGAAGTGCCTTCACATACTTCGTATTGGAGTCTGTGGTACTGTCGAGGTTAATTCCTGCATCCAGAATGTCGGGAATGGAATCCAAATCGATTGTCGATGAATCTGCTCTTACAGATGCATTCTTCTTTGTGAATCCCTTGTGCAGTCCGAACTGAACTGCTATCTGCTTGTTGGAAAAGGTGACCTGTTCGTCGAGTCTCGAACCGGTGCTGTTGTTCTTTGCAATTGACTGAAGTCTGGCAGCCGCGAATCTGCTGAGCGGTGTCAGATTCAGTCCACTCTTGGATGCTCCTCCGATCGGTTCTTTCAGAATCATTGTCATTGAAACAGAGCCTGTCCAACTAATGTCCGCCTTCGTGGCTTCATCGTACATCTTCGTATCGGTTTTAGGTGTGGCGATTAGACAGACCGGCTTGCCTGTCTTGGGAAAGTAGGCCCTGTAGTTTCCGTCTGTATCCGTGGATGTCACTGTCAGTGCTCCGGCTCCTGTATTGCAGGTGCCGTCCTTGTTCAGTGCGTAGATGCTCACAGTGCCGTTTCTGATCGCGCCCTTCATCACTTTCCCCGAAACAGACGCTGTGCCCGCTCTGAGAAACAGTGCATTCTTTTCTGAAAAAAGACCCTCTTTTGAATTTGAACAGTTCAGTACAATGACCGCTGACAGCAGACCGAGAAACCTCATAAACAAACCTTCCTTTCCCACTTGATCTCTTTGTACTCTATATGACTCGAAAACTCAATAACTATTTATATGATATATATTTTTTTAATCAGTTTATTTATGAGGATTTACACCTACTTTTATTGATACTGAAACTGATAATGATAATCAATTATGATTCGCAAATTTATCTTCCTATGGGGCTCGGCTGATGCTTTCAGCTCAGGAAGAAAATTAAAAGGATAACCACAGATGGACACAGATATTTAAATCATTATTTATAAATATACCGCATCCCGCCTGTTCCCTGTTTCCCCGTAGTTAAATTCTTTTTTTCTCTGTATGATGCTCTCTTAACGCTTCCCTCTTTCGAAAACTTAAGCAATCAAGAAAAGTCGATTTACCCAAACCAACTAGTGCGGCTTGACAAAATTCAAGTATAGGCAAAGATGCTATTTTATGTATATAGTATATATCCTCATTGCTCTTTTCTGGAAATGTTCATTCTTTCAGGACGGCAGACCTATTTCCGAAAAATACAATCCAGCTAAAGGCAGAAACTGAATTTCAATATTCAGCAGAAAATTATTCGGGAAACTGCATCCACTGGAACTCCAGATCAGACTCATTGAATTTCCTGAATGCGTCAAGCGGCTCCTGGTGCAGCAAAGTAAAAATCCTTCCCGGAAAAACTACAGTCGTGAAAATAAGAAAAGAAGCGATTGTAACTGACATTATAAGTTCTTTTGCTTTCTGGATCCCTGGACTCATATTTCTTGTCCCATTCTACTATGGACATTCACTATATGAAAAGCAGTATTCAGCTGAAATTCAGCATTACTTATTCTATTGACTCTTAAAAACTTCAGTGAATTCTGGAAACTGTCATGACTGGAAAAATCGCACTCAGTATATTTATCATTACACTTCACTCTCTTATATTCTCTTTCTGCACGGATACCAAAGAATATGACAATGCAAGAAAAATTGCAGCAGTGCAGTATATTGTCGGATGTACCGGAGGTTCATCGGATATCTGCAAATCGGGATGCGACGCCAAATGCGGAATCGGAACTGCACCTCTCACAGCATCAAAACTGGACTGTGCAAAAATCTGTTCCGAGGACTGCACGAGAAACTGCAGTACAATCTTCCTGTTCATTCTGAATTCCAAATGAATGTTTCGCTTTTCCGAATTGCAATATATATAATATTTTTTTGTATCCCGTTTAAAATATATTCAGAATCGGAAGAGAAATCTGTCCATCCGCGACAGATTTATTCATTTTCTGTTCTGGATTCCCCGTTTAACACTCAAAGAGGTTCCCTCAGGACAGAAAACAATTCACCTGTTCCGAGTATGAATCAGTTACTTCCGCTGACAAAAAACGCAATTCAAAATTCAGAGTTATTCTGCATCTTTTCGGGAAGCTTTGAAGAACAAATTTTGACCGTCTATTGTTCGGAAGTAACTGTCACATTCGATATTGCGATATTTCCGGAGGTAATTTTTGCAAGAGCTGCTCCATTACCTTTTATATAGGCATCGAGAAATACAAGACTTGCTTCTGCAATTTTCGCTGTTGATTCCGACTGTGAAAGCAGGGCAGAAGAAGATTCTGCATTCGCCCCATATGGGTTATTCTGATCCGTAACACCATAATGATTTGCCCCTTCTACTGAAAAATAAACTTTCGGAGCAATTGCATTTTTGTAGCTGGCTGATCCTGTCTCGGGCTTATTGGCACCGTCTTTCGAACCTTGGATATATCCTGTCGGCAGGCCTTTTCCGTTTATCGTGTAAAACCTGCTGCTGCTGAAAGAGCTTCCCAGACCGGATCCATAAAAAATTCCAGCTTTCACTTGGGAAAGAAATTGATAGCCGCTTGTGCAGAAAGGAAATTCACAGATATTATTCATTGCATATAATCCGACTACCCCTCCCAGAGAATGCCCCAAAAATCCGATTTTACCAGTATCAAGTCTTTTATAAAGTACAGAACTTGAATTGGAATTCTGACTGTCGGCCATTGAGAGAGCAATGTTTCCGAGTGAAGCAGGAGGGTAAATAAAATATTGAAAAATAAAAAGATCACATCGATTACCCACAAAAACGGCATAACCAGCCGAAGCAAGTCTTGCTGCATATTTTGAGTAAAAGGATGAGTGTACATTTCCGCCCTGAAACAGTACCAGAACAGGCAGGGAGACTGAACCGTCCTGAGGATAATAAACATCCATTGAAACGTTTCCATTCTGCAGCTGGGCTCTCCCCACGGAAACGGTTCCCCCGGAAGGAACGCTGTTTGCAGTAAAATAATCAGCATTCACTGCCGAATTAATCTGGCACCGGCTGTACGTAGATGCAGCAAATAATAGGGCAAGCTTAGTGAAAGTCTCCAGCGGTTTTTCTTTTTTCTTACAGGCTGAAAAAAGCGCTGATATAAAAATCGATATTAACAGATAAAAAGAAACAGTTCTCATTTTTGCATAAAATAATATTCCCTTCTTTTTTCAATCCTTTCTTGAATTTCCAATAGAGGATCTTTCATGAATATAACTGATGAGTAAGATTGTCACAGCTTTAATTTATCGCGCCTTTGTCAGATTCTATAAATTTGGACATCCCGCTTTTCAAGCCTTTCTCTATAAATTTTTTTATAATGTATTCTCCGCTGAGTAGTCGCCAAGAATGCAAGGCGAGAAAACGTTTTCTCGCCTATTCATCCCGAAGGAAGAAACATTCGTTTTAAAGAAGTTGTTTCTTAGAAGTTACGTAAATATGAAGTATTTAGCAATTTCCAAGGGACTGTGTCGCTCGCATACTTGGAAGCTCCTGCCAGTTTGGCAGGAGTATAAAAATCTCTGATTTTCTCTTGACTAATATACCCCATATGGTATACAGGTCATATACCCCACACGGTATATGGAGAACACAATGACCAATACAGAAGAAAAACTTCCTGCCTCATTTGACGAACTGATCAGAACTCATGAACTTCCTATTCTTGTAGACTTCTGGGCAGAATGGTGCGGGCCTTGCAAGATGATGACTCCTGTCCTTACTCAGCTGGCAGCAGAGATGAAAGGAAAACTCACAGTCATTAAAATCAATACCGATGAAAAACCTGCACTTGCATCCAAGTATGGGATCAGCTCCATCCCTACCATGATTCTGTTCAAGGACGGAAAAGAGGCAAGCAGAGTTTCAGGTGCGATGAATCTGGACAGTCTGAAGAAAAAGTTTTCTCTGGCTTAAATTTCACGGGTTGAATCATTCATTTCTGATTGACTGAGAATTCAATATAAATTGCATGTAAATATGAAGAATGGATTCACTATAATGATGCTCCTCATCTTTTTCCTTCATTGCAAAAAAGATGAAGTGGAAATAAAATTTCACAAAAATGATCCGGGGGCAAAACCATTTGTATATGTAAATTCTGTAACTAAACTGACTTCAGGTCTTCTAGTCAGAAGCACCGGCGGATTAAAACTTAGAGATCAGCCTGATCTGAATGGAAAAACAGTTACTGTGATTCCGGATGGAAGTTTTGTGGAATTCATTGAAGACAGCGGAGTGGAAATTGAAGCAGAAGGAAAAAAGGGAAACTTCTTTAAGATCAGATTTGAAGACAAGGAAGGATACAGTTTCTCAGGTCTGATTGATTTCAGCAAGGAAGAGGATAAGATTTTCGGCTATCGGGAAATAAACAGAACAGAAGGTTCTAAATTCTATTTCAGAACATTTACTTCGGAAAAGGATAAGGCTTCTGATTTTCAGAACTGCAATAGAAAATATTCCGATCTAAACTGTTTTTATATCGTTTACAATGATAAAAATGTCCCTGTTGCAGAATCCGGCAAAACAAGGGATTATACTTGGACAGAATGGAGCGATGAACATCTGATAGAACTGGACGCCTCTTTTGGAGACGGCGGATGCGATCTCACTAAAAAAGCCAAGTTTAATGTCTACAAGAAATCAATTGTAGACGAAATATCAAAGACTGAATGCATTAAAATGGACTGATAATATATCTACTGCATACTGCAGATCCCTGCAGAACAGGAAAGCACAGGCGGTGTTCCGGATGCAGAGCATGAAATACTGTAATCTTTTAATGCTTCTTCATTATAAGAATTTGCGAAAATTCTTTCATACAAGGCCGCCTGTTCCTGGATTTTCAGTTCATCCGCTGCCTCTGTTGAATAGATCAGATAAGACTTTGGATTCTTGCAGTTTCTTACACTGAGCTCTTGGGACTTGCATGAAGCAGAGGATGTGCAGCTTCTCATCTGATCATTATATTTTAATTGTCTCAGTAAATTCAGATATTCCGGCGAAGTGCAGTTTCCGGAAATGCAAAAAGCGGCAGGAGGATAAAATATAATTGGAAGAGGATCAGTTCCGAAAAGTGAATTGTATTCTGAACTCATCTGCTGAAGATGCGGTTCGGATATTCTGTAGATAGAATAGATCAAATAGCACTGAGGTTCCGTAAGATCCCAGCATCGTCCTATTTTTACAGTCCGGCATTGAACATCCCCTATGCAGGTTTTGTCCGAAGTATAATTAAATATTTTTGTTCTCAGTTCATTTCGCTTTTCTGAAAAAGACTTTTCTTTAGATCCTGATTCTGTCTGCATTATTTCTGAAAGAACAGCCGCAGTTTTCAGAGAACTGTCGGTCTCTTTTTTTTCGCAGGAAGCGAATAAGATGAAAATTATTGATACAATGATTGATTTATGCATATATACTTCTCCTTTAAACTGAGCTTTGTACACATCCTCATAAGTCTTTGCATTCTCTAATGATCTCAATATATGAAAATCGTAAACAGTTATGAAATCGAAAGTATTTTTACTCAGATTTATAATCTCTTTTTCTGTCCATTTAAATTCAGGATAAAATAATGCCCGTCATCATCTGCCGCCAGAGCTGATCCGTTGTAAAATGGCTCCAAATAAGAATATCTTTCCGCAAACAGCGGTCTTCCTTCCAAGTCAATGCTGAACCAGCCATCCTTGTCCCTGGCCAGTGCAGTGCCTTTATGATACTGAGCTAAAAATAGACAGCCTGTTTTATGCAGATTGCTTCCATCCTTTCGGATATGACGAAAAAGCCCGTCGGAAGATCTTATTGCGGCAAAACCTTCATAAAAATCTCCAGCATATAGAAATGTCTCTTTATAAAGTCTTTTACCATTTATGTCTATATGAAAATATCTGTCAGCAGAATCTCTTACAGAAGATACATACTCCTGATAGTTTCCGCACCATTCATACCTTTCTGAATAGAAAGTCTCACCGTTTTCTGAGATATGAAACCACCCTGAACTGTCTGATACAGTTGCCTTTCCAAAATAAAAACCGAATACGGAATCATACCGATTTCCATAAATCTCATTACCATCAAGATCAATATGAAATGATCCGTCATGATCCTTGACAGCCGCTGTTCCATTGGAATGAAATTCCAGAACTCTCAGAAATCTTCTATCATACAGCGGGATTCCTTTTAACGTGTGATGTGTTCTGTCTTCAGAAATTTCAGTCTCTTCCCAGTTCAATATTCTTTCCTCCTTCCGCCTGTGCACTTTGTGCGTAGGTGGATTAAAAACGCAGTGAGTCAGCTGTATACAGGTACAAGTCCTCTGTCTGTCAGAAGTGCATCGACTGTGAGTACAGATGCTGACTGCAGAGCATCTTCGTATGTCTGCACAATAGGCTCACCGGCACTGTTGAAAGAAGTATTCAAGAGTGCAGAAAATCCGTATTCTTTTTTCATATAAGAAAGCAGTCTGAACAAAAAAGGATTTTCGTATTCATATTTTACTGTCTGTGCTCTTACAGTTCCGTTATCATGAATGACTCCGGAGAGTTCATTATAAAAATCTTTACGGACAGAATACTCGAGAAGCATATACTTTGACAGGCGGTGAACCGGTTCGGCAAGAATCCTTTCTGCTTCAGAAAAAAGCAGTACCGGTGCAACAGGCCTGTACCATTCTCTTTTCTTGCACTGAATGCTCACTTTCTCTGCAAGATTTCTGTCATTTGCAAGTGCCAGTATGCTCCTGCCTCCCAGTGCTCTCGGCCCCGCCTCTCCGCTCCCTATGCAGACAGCCAAAATTTTTCCTTTCGAAAGAATTTCTGCCGACTGCCTGATGGAATCGTCAGTCACTTTCTGAATGGAACTGCTTCCAATGCTGTTCAAAAACGGTGAATGCAGCTGGATACTGTTTCCTTTATGATGTTCCAGAAATACTGCGGCACCAATGCTCAGTCCGCTGTCATTGCAGCAGGGTGGAATAAGTATGTCCTTAAAAACTGCTGATCTGAGAATCAGGGAGTTTGCTCTGATATTTAACGCTGACCCTCCTGAATAATAAAGATACTCTGCTCCCGTATTCTTCTGAAGTATATGCAATTTATCTAATATAGATTTTTCGAATATGCTTTGAAAGGATGCTGCAGCATTCTGAAAAAATTTATTCCGTAAATCAAATCCTTGCAAATTTATGCCGAATTCATTGTTTGCAGACTGAAGTATTTTTTCAGGTTTTTCCCAGAAATCTCTGAAATATCCGTTTCCAATGAGCCATTTCTCAATTGCAAGATCAGATTTTCCAAGTCCGGCATACCCCATCAGTTTTCCGGGAACACTGCAATGTTCTCCGCCGGCGGCACCCAGCATATGAAAAGTAAATGAATTATCATTAAATATCTTTGACAGATGTGACAGTTCCCAATGATGCTCCAGTGCATTGATTTTACCGTTTTTCCAGTGAAATGCAGAAAAATTGGAAGAACTGGCTCCTCCGTCAAAATGAACCAGAAGACTGTTATCATTAAATAATCCATAAAATGGAATACAGGAGAAAATATGTGCTGTTTCATGACTGCATACATATCCCGGAATTTCTTTTCCGCTCCAGGGTGCAGATTCAAACCAGCAGCTTCCTCTGACAGGTTCCAGTGTAAGAGACTTCAGCCGATCGGCTTCAAATCGGAGTCTGCCGTTCTTAGAAATAAAAGAGCTTCCTACAAATGAATTTACACTGATAAAATCGAAATCATCACCAAGTTCAGGAAGATGTTTCTTTATAATGTCTTCGATGTATAAATCCAGCCGATTGTCATATTTTCTTCGAGTATATCTTTCCAGATGAATATACTTCAGAATTTTTCCATCCTGCATCAGACAGAGATTATGATCATGAACATAACCGGTTTTTTCATACTCTCCTCTGTCCTTGATTCCGTATATGGCAAGTGTAGGTTTCATACAGGTTTTCTCATTGTGCATACTCTGCAGAGATTTCTGCTTCTGTAGTTTTCTTTGAGGTCTGCGTACTCTTTTGACAGCAGAACATCCTTTAGAGAGACTTCATTTATATTTCCAAAATATCCCAATGTATCTCTTTTTTCATCAGGAGCACAGCAGGGAGATATTTTCCCGTCCGCAGAAATCCAGAGTTCCTTTCCCAGGAAGGGACACTCATATTCATCGGGAACATCGGTTTTTCCGCCCTGTCTCAAAGGAATAATATTTTCCAGAATTACTCTTTTTCCCTCATTTCTGTAAATATCTTCACACAGCTTCTGGCTTCTTTCGACAATTTCATTCCATTTTTCCGCAGATTCATTATCTGTGCGAAATGACAGATTTTCAATTTCAGGAAAATGAGCCCAGAGATGATGTCCTTTGACTCTGTCTGCTCCGACTGATGCAGCAAACCGGATCATATCTTCAAGTTCTTTCATATTTGATTTCAGAAAAGTTGTCTGCAGAGTAATTCGGCATCTGTGTCCGGATAGATTATAATGATTATCTCGTATATTTATAAATTTTTTCAGATTTTCAACAGCTTTTAAATAGTCGAGACCTTTCATCACCGATTCCGCAGTTTCACTGCAGACACCGTTCCAGGATATTTTGATATCAGAACAGATAGGAACAATTTCCTCTGCCCATTTTTTCAGGTTCATTCCTCTGATTTCAGGAAAAGTACCGTTTGTAGTGAGATTCAGCCTGACATCGTATTTTCTGCAGAGCTGAAATATTTTATGTATATGTCTGTATAAAAGAGGCTCACCCATTGTGGAAGGAATGATTTCCTGAACCCCCAGTTTTTCAGCTTCTGAAAAAATTTTCTCCAGCCATTCTTCCGGCATTCTTCTTTTTCTTCCAAGTTTTGAAATGAAGTCTGAGTACTGGCTGTGTTCTTCACACATAATGCAGTGAAGATTGCAGTCTTCAGGATTTGTATCCAGAGTAATTCTATACAACATAATGATTTTTTCAGTAGATCAGCTGAGAGAACATTCCGGAATTCGCAGAACAGGCCGACATAAGCACAATCAGAAACCTGAATTCAGAGACGAGTAGATATTGACGAGTTCCCTGCAGTGATCTTTGATATCAGGCACATCCCCGTTTTCTGAATACAGATAACCTCTTTGCCCAAGCCTTCTCAGCCTTTCCGGATCATCCGCTGCTTCTTTCATTTTCAGACAGAGATCTTCAAAATCCCGATGGCGAAACAAAAGCCCATTCACTCCTTCTTTGACATATTCCTTCATTCCTCCAAAATCTGCAGTGATTACAGGAATTCGGCAGGCCTGAGCTTCATGAATGACTAACGGTGAATTTTCTCCCCAAATGGAGGGAACAATGATGCAGTCAGTTTCTGAAAAAACCTTTTCTGCAATCTCTTCATTGCGATACTCATCTCTGAATTCAACAGGATATCCGGATGATTTTCTTCTGAGATATTCCGTATTCTGTCCCTGATGCCTTCCAAAAATGATCAGCCTGCAGTCTTTTCTGAATTCTGTATAATATTTTATAAAAGCATCTATTAAAAGATTTACTCCTTTTGAAGGAATATGAGTCCCGATATAACCGAAAGTGAATTTTCCGGACCCATCAGAAGATGCCGGCTTCAGATAATGATTCGGGAATCCGTAATCAAGGTATATTATCTTACTTTCAGAAATACCGAATTCACTGACAAATCTTTCCCGCAGATATTGAGACGGGGCAATGAACAGGTCAGTAAGACTGCACACCCTTATCGCTTCATCCATTCTTTTTTCAATCCACTTCTCCCAGTATGATGCATCCTCTTCACAGTTCTCTGAATCAGAAAAATACATATTATAGCAGTTCTCTGCACATTTTCTGTTTTCCTGTCTGTCACAGAGCCGAAAAAAATCGGAATCTCCATAGTTTCTCTGCAGAAACTGGCCTCTCGGGCACATCAGCCAGAAATCATGCAGAGTGAATACAATTGGTACGGAAAATTTTTTCAATACAGAAACAATTCCCAAGGAGAGATGATTCAAATGCCCAATATGAGCAATGTCTGGCTGAAATCTTTCGATGATCTTTGAAACTTTATAATCTATATTTTTATTATTGTACTGATCTTTATCAAACCGTTTATTAATAAAGTTCAGATGAAGATTTGCATGGATGCCGACCTTCCGAACTGAAAAATCCTGCAGATAAGGATTCTCTTCTCTTGTCACAACTTCAACCTGATGTGACCTGGAAAGTTCATTGCATATAGACTGTGAATAAACTTCAGAACCTGCATTATATACAGGAGGGTATCCATGAATGATTTTAAGAATTTTCATAGTGCTTTTGAAAATTCAATTCGTATCTTTAGGAACATAGTTTTCTTTCCAAGCTTGTGAAAGTTGATAAATTTTTCTATACATATATTTAATATTTTCACTGTTGATAAGTACTTTATCTGAAATTGTATCTTCCATAGCTCACACCTTTCCTGCTCTAAACAATTGGGTATTACCCCCAAGTATTTTAGGCAATTAAAAAAAGGCCTGCCCTTGAAAAAAGAGCAGGCTGACGAAAGTTTATGAAATATTATTCATCGGAACAAGTATGCCAGCATTGGTCTCAAATCCGGCATACATCCATATTCGTTCTCGAATTGCTCCATTTTCCGCCCTTCAATCACACGAATTTCTGATCTGAAACGTTTTCTCTGCAACAACTCTGTCCTTAATAATGACAGCAAAATGATACCATTCATAACTTTTTGGTATTTTTACTTTTCCATTGTTGCTCATAAATCTTTTCAGCTCTGTCGGAGTTTCGTATGACAAGCCGTTCCAATCCGGGAGGATGTCTTCCTTTTTCTTCATAAAAGGAGTATGACAGGAACTGTCGGAGGAATTCTTGCATTCAGATATCCAGATTTCCAAATGAGTTGTGCCGACTTCTCGGTTGGCTGAAAACTCAAATTTTATATCATCATCAAAATGATAATCATCTTCATTAATTCTACCGCATATCGAAGTTGATTTTTTCAGATTTACAGTTCCTCTGAGAGGAATCTCCTTTTTCTTCTCTTCCTTAATGATAACTGTTTCTTTGACGATAACAGGTTCCGATGGTTTTTTCTCTGCCGGTCTGATACTGTTTACAATCTGTCTTGCAGATTCTTTGTAACTGTAAAAATCATTATGAAATGCATTCATCAGAATTTCCTTATTTTCCGGATCTGCAATCTGAGATGAAATCACCTGCAGTGCATCCACACGGTTGTTTCCCAGCATAATGGAAGAGAGAATCTGGCTTGCCTGACTGCAGGTGTACCGCAGATGATGTTTTTCTCTGAGTTTTCGAATTTTGTTGGAATCGATCATATAATCCATTTCATTCATTAGCGAAACAAACTCGGATGCAGAAACGGATTCTGAAACCGGAGCAGGTGCTTGGGAGTGTAAAAGCGAAAAGTGGATAGAAAATAAGAATATAATAAATATCATCAGATTTTTCATTTCTTTATCTGCTCCTCTCTTTCTTCGGTTTGATACCAGCTGTCAGACGGAGTACCTTCCGCAACGATACAGGATCTGGAAAATAAGATGAAAGTAAACCAGGTATTGTTCAGTTTCACATCTAAAAGAGATTCATTCTTTGTTTTAGAACCTCTGTTTGCTGTATCAACCGCGTCCTCTATCGCATCTTTCAGATCCCAGTCCTTGACCATGAAAAAAAATAAATACCACTTGCAGCTGCTCCCTTCCACTCTTTGGGAATGTCTTTTCCAGTTTTTGATATTGGAATTTCTCGTGGAAACAACTGTAAAATCTCCCATCCTGGATGTACATCCCAGAATTAAGAGTATCATTATAATAGCTGTATTCTTATACATGAGTTCTCCTTTAATATGCAGACATATTTTTTGCACATAAATTCACAGAATACTGAATAAAAATACAGGCAAGCCAAAAAATGGAATTTACAGTCAGACAAAAGGTTATTTTGGTGTATAAAAAGTACACCAAATTTATGGGAAAACATCAGATGAACATAAAAGATAAAGCTGTTTCCAAAACCAATTCAGGCAAGACTGGGCAGAAAACTTTGCAGGAAACAGAAGATCAGATGAAAAATCCAAGGCATTGGTTTGAGTTTTACGGAGAAAAACTTCATAAATTCTGGAAGGATAAAAAGGCGGAAGGAAGAACTCTGGAAGGCCTTTATCATTTGATGGGAAAGATGAGCGACGGGAATGCCGACAATGCAGTCTCTACAATAAAGAATAAGTTTATAAGAGAAAAATCATTAACCAAAGAACTGATTCCGTCTGCCGCTGTCCTTCTGCTGGAAACAGATTTTTACAGTCAGTTTTTTGACATCGGAATGCTCCATAGACTGGATATGCAGAATACAGAAAAACAGAGCAGAAAATCGTACGATCTTTTAAAAATTAAAAGTGCTGATAAAGCTGATATTATCTGGAGCAGATGGCTGAATCTTTTTCGGGAAAAATATATAGAATCCGAAAACAGGGAAAAGTTTTACAAAAGAGAAATGGATAATACAGATTCTGAAGAAGTCCTTGTTCTGATGGACACACTGAAGAAATATGATTCTGAAATATATAATATAATATACTTTAGAAAATCAGTCATAGATAAATTTTATAAATTATCTGTATTATTTCATTATAGATCTCTTCTGCACTCCGAACTGTTCAGAAAAGACATCGGGAATGACGATAAAAAGCAAAAAGGAACAGAAATAAACAGTCTGCTGAAAATGGCAGATCAGCTCCTGGATGAACTGGAAAAAG
>JBPOJG010000221.1:0-19234 GCA_052033835.1 Spirochaetota bacterium | reverse complement strand
CTGACCCAGACTGTAGGATTGAAAAATGCAAGAGATCTTCTGTATTCAGGAAAAATGGTCAAGGCAGAAGAAGCATATTCCATCGGTCTGGCAGATGAGATCGCTCTTGATGAAAAAGACCTTCTGGAGAAAGCAAGAAAATACTGCAGAACATTCAAGGATATGGCAATCGAATCTGTTACAGGTCTTAAAGCAGGAATTCTTGAACATGCAAGAAACTTTACTTCCACTAATTTAGAGAGAGATATACAAAGCCTTTCGAGTGCAATATGTTCAGCGAATGGACAGGAAGGACTTTTATCTATTCAGGAAAACAGAAGACCAGCATTTAAGTAACTCAGCCGTCTGATTTCAGTCTCTCCGTCTTTTCTCTTTCCATTTGGCTTTTTTCTTTGAGTTCAAGGATTTCTTTTTCTTCCGAATCTTTTTCTCTGCTTCGGTCATCATCCATGATATCGAACCCGAGTATTCCTAAATGAAAATCGAGAAATTCAGAAAAATTGAAACCTAATCTGAATCCATAAAACAGTCCCATCGAAAATTCAAAAGTGAGAGGTGCGTGACAGTTTTGGGGAATGAAGAGACCTGCATTTGAATGAATATACCGCTTCTTTCTGTTCCTGTGTTCCCTGGTTCCTTTCGGTTTGTGCTCCATTGTATTGAATATCAGAAAGGAAAATCCGCCTGGGATAGGTGTATTTTTTCTTCGTCCTGCGCTGAATTCTTCTGTAAGGATTGCCTTTGTTCCTCCGGTTCTGTAAGTGCCAAGATGACCGTTTCTCAGTCCAAACCCTTCTCCCCAGTAAGAAGCTTCCAGTCCGCCTCCGACACACCAGAGAAAAGCACTTGCTCCAAAAGTTTTCTGCTCAAAACCAATGGTAAAAATATCGCCGAAATCGGAAGCACGGTTGTCCATATAGTATTCTCTCGAAGTACAGGAAGAGAGAATTACAGCCATAATTATAAAAATTAATACTTTAATCATTATAACTCACCTTACGCAAATAGGATATGAGGTCTAGAATCTGTAATTTTATAAATGCATTAGGAAAATCGAATAGACAAGTAAAAATGGGGTTTGGGGTGTAACCCCAAGAAATGCCGCCGGCAGGCAAAACTCCAAAAACGCCCCACCTGCGTAAGGTGAGATTATAATTTAAATACTTTCTTTGCATTGTCATAAAAGAAACGTTTCAGAGAAGAGGCAGGGAGCTCCAGTTCAGCAGCGCCAGTCGCACATCTTTTCAGATCCATATGAGGAAAATTTGTTCCGAACAGAACCTTGCTTCTTCCCGAAGTCTTCATATATTCCAGAAGCTGCTTCGGATAATAGGAAGGAAGATACGCTGATGTATCTATATAGATATTTTCATGCTTCATACAGAGTCCGATCATTTCATCGGTCCATGGAAAACCGATATGTCCACCTACAATTTTCAGCTCAGGAAAAGTCAGAGCCACTTCATCCAGATATGGAACAGGTCTTCCCGGTTCAGAAGGCATCTGAGGTCCTGTCTGTCCCACCTGAGTGCAGAAAGGAACGCCCAGCTCAATACATTCCACATAGAGCGGATAATAGAGTCTGTCATTCGGAGGAAGTTTCCAGAGCCAGGGCAGAAGAAAGAGACCCTTGAATCCATAATCTTTTACGGCACGTCTGAGTTCTCTCACTGCCTCAACCGGTTTTTCCAGATTGACAGCTGCGACCCCGAAAATTCTATCAGGGTAATTGGATGTATATTCCAGAACCTGTTCGTTTGTACATACCCATTGTCCAGGACGACTCCAGGCACGAAGAAGAATCTTCTCAATCCCTGCGGCATCCATAATTGTGATCATCTCATCAGGCCCAATGCTGTTTTTAGTATGTGCTCTCGATCCGGATCTTTTCAGAAGATAGGCCACCTCCGGCAGCTTTTCATACATTGAACTTAATGCAGGCTGTGTCCAAGCGTCTATGATTCTGTATTTGGATTCAGAATTCTTTTCCATATTTTCATATTTGGGTTTTTTCTTTTTCCGTCAAACTTTTCGTAAAAACAGTTTGAGTAAAATACGGGTTCTTGATATCATTCATCGTATGATACTAAGATTGATTTTCACAACTGTAGTACTCCTGTTTCTCGGCAGCTCCGTTTCTGCAAATGATCATAAAACTCATCCCTGTTCCAAGATCAAAGATGAAAAAAAGCAGGCTTCCTGCTGGAAGACTGAATTTGAAAAAGCAGACAAAGATCTGAACAAAACTTACAAAAGTCTGCAGACGAGTCTCGCCTCGGCTAAGGCAGACGAAATGAAAAAAGATTCCAGAACCTGGATTGATCATAAAGAAGCCATTTGCACCGGTCAGAGCGGAATGTCCAATGATTCTAAAGTAATCTATTATGAGTGTCTTTATCATATAACTGCGGACAGAACAAAATTTCTGAAGGAAGCGTTCGGAGGAGAAGGAACAGACAATAAAATAGAAGGAACATATTCTGATTCCCTTGGAGGCACTCTTGTGATTGAAAAAAAAGCAAAAAATTACAGGTTCAAATTTGATGTTGTCAGAGGAGTCACTTCTCATGGAGGGGAAGTTTCCGGCGATATCTCATTAAAAAATAATTCTGCTCTTTTCGATCAGAAGGAAGCGGGTGACAATGGAGCCTGCAAGATCAGTTTCAAATTTTCCGACAGAAAAGTAAATGCTGAAGAAATTGAATGTTCTTACTATCACGGAGTCAGTGCCTATTTCGGCGGAACATATTACAAGGTGAAAAAACGCTGAAACTGTATTCCAAAAAAATCCATTCCGAGTTTGGAGCACTCAATGCTGTTTCCTCAGAAAAAGGAATCGTCCTTCTGGAATTTGAAAACGGTCAGGATGTTCAGAAGGAATATTCCGAAATTGAAAAAATTTTAGACAGTAAAATTACTGATGAATCCAATGTTTATCTGGATCTTCTGGAAAAGGAACTGTCTGAATATTTTTCAGGACAGAGAAAAGAGTTTACTCTTCCTCTAGATCTGCAGGGAACCGATTTTCAGATTTCGGTCTGGAAAGCTTTATTAGAAATTCCTTATGGACGCACAAGAACATATCATCAGCAGTCTGAATTTCTGGGAAACACGAAAGCAATACGCGCGGTCGGAACAGCAAACGGAAAAAATCGGATTGCCATTCTTGTTCCCTGCCATCGAGTGATCGGCAAGGACGGAAGCCTTGTCGGATACAGAGGCGGGATTGAAATCAAGAAAAAACTGCTTGAACTAGAAAGAATAAATTCGGGCGAAGGGACCTTGTTCTGAACCTACCGGTAACTTATCTTGAGAAGAGAAAGGTCATCAGCAATCTCGCCGGATTCATGAATTATTTTGGAAAGACTTTCCAGCTCACCGCGAGATTTTTCTACCTGTCTCAGGAAAAGCCTTTCATCTTCGTTCATATCCTTATGTTCTCCCATTTTTATGTCGTCTTTTCCGTCCGATCCGGCGAAAAGAACATCTCCGGGAAGAAGCTGAAAACGGATGATGGTAAACTTTTCAACCAGATCTGTTCCCAGTTTTCGAAGATAAATTTCTTTATCAATAAAGTCTGCAATCCCGTCTCTGTACAGAACCAAATACGGATGTTCCGCATTAAAATACAGAAGTTCACCTGTCTGCTCTGAAATGAGTCCCATAATTCCTGAGACAAGCATTGACCCGTCGAATGTTCTGAATGCGTTGTCCAGTTCGCTGAAAGTCGCTTTCAGCCATTTTTCCGGTGTGACTTCGGTCAATATCCTGTTGTTTCTCGCAGACTTGCTCATAATATTATTTACGACAGTTCCTGCAACAATCGCACCGCCGGCACCCTGCATTGATTTGCCCATTGCATCCCCGTTGAAAAACATCACGTACCTGTTGTCCATTGTTCCGAATCTGAGAGTTCCGGTAACACAGATATCGCCTCCAAGTTCACCCCTTTTTTTTCTGAATTCGAATTTTTTCTTTTGGGATATATAGATATCAGTTTTAATGATGGAGGATTTATTCATATTCAGACCGAGAGGCTCAGT
The DNA here is from genome assembly GCA_052033835.1 of Spirochaetota bacterium. Lineage (GTDB taxonomy): Bacteria > Spirochaetota > Leptospiria > Leptospirales > Leptospiraceae > DAORDI01. The sequence goes on along the minus strand of JBPOJG010000221.1, from coordinate 15,191 downwards.
GATGAGCGAAGTAAGGAAATAGTCACCGTCCTGCTGGACTTTCAGATCATTTACAGTCTTAAGGGTATTTTTGAGTTCCTTAGTTCTTTCTTCTACCTTGTGCTCCAGATTCAAATTCAGTTCTTCTGTGCGGTTATGCAGTTCCACAAATTTTCTGGCAAGAATGAGCATAAAGGTCATAATGAACAGGAAAAAGGTATATTTCGTAAATCCATATCCTGTATTCATAATAAGAGAATCGAGGATATCAAATACTGTAGTGGTCATCAGCATTGCAAAAGTAACAAGAATTGTTTTTGCTGCAGGAATCTTTTTCTTAATTGCTTTAGCATTCGTGATAATCATCACAGGGACAGCAAAGAAAAGTGCACTGGCCTGCCAAAGCCTCAAAATGAACTCTGCAATAAACATTGGAACAAATACCGTCGGGAGTATGAGTACTGCAGAAAATATCATATATCCAAAAACCTTTTTTGTGATTTTCTGAAAAAAGAATTCCTCAAAAAAAGTAATTACAGTGGCCATAAGAGTATACAGTACAATGAGTTCGACTCTCTGAATAATCTCTGTATCCCAATTGTTTTCAAAAATGAGATTCGTTCTAGTGTAAATGTATATGCATGTGGATAAACACCAGTATCCAAAAAGAAAATTGTTTTTGTCCTTTTTTCTTTTTATAAAGAGAAAAAGATGATAAATTCCTACAACGAGATAGACTGAACAGAGGATGACGCTGATGAAGTCTCTGTTTTTATAAACAAGATCATTATAAAATCCGAATTCGTATCCGTTTATCAGATACAGTCCGGTATGATCGAATCGGGGATCACCGGTGATTTTGAGAATCAGGAGATTTTTTCCTTCTTTCAGGAATTCCTTCGGCACCTCGTAAACAGCACCTCTGACTGTCCTGTGATATACAATCTTTCCGTCCTTTACCAAACCCTCGTTATGCACAGAATGACCGTTGATATACACCTCAAAGACCTCACCGATTTCACCAAAACCAATTCCCAGACTTTTTACTGTGGAAGTCATATTGGGAGGAACAAAAAAATAGGAAGCTAGAGTGTATGTATGCAGATTATCATCGTTTTGAAAGAATTTGTTCATCCATAGAGGAAATTTGTCAGCCTTTTTCCAGTTTTCGTCCGGCTGAAATTTATCACTGGAATAATTCTCCAAAGCGGAGTTTTTTACCCACCAAGGATTGGGTACACATTTGCCTGAACTGCAGTCTTCCGTCAGGCTGATAATTCTGACTTCTTTTTCTTCTGAGTAAAGTGAAAATGAATTCAGAAGGGATAAAATAAGGACTAAAATGATTCTCATAACAGCTTCCCAGTTGCAGGCATAAGCTGTATTAGATTTTTTGAATATTTCTGAGGACAAGCAGAATAAAGTCTCAGAATAAGATAATGAGAAGCAATGCTTTTAGAATTGAAAATGAAAAAACAGAAATGACTGCGACCCGGCCTGGCCGGTTTTTGCACCACATAAAGTTTCCTAGAGGCAGTCAATTCAAATATTTTATCATTAAGAAGTAAGCAGTTGACTGCAGTGAAATTCAAATATTCGATCAGTTTTTCAGTCTGTGCGAACGGAGCGGGTTATCCCAGTTGAGGTAAGAATCCCTTAAAATTTTAGGGTCTAGGGGAATATGATGAAATTCAACGTGAATCCCTGTTTTTTCTATTTCTACCGTAGCATATTCAGATCTGTTCATAATGACTGGTTCTTTTGCAGTCACAAATTCTTCAAACGGCAGTCCAACACTTCCGCAATTGACAACCATACTTCCTTTGTAAGGAACCATCATCTGAACATGGGTATGGCCGCCTACATAAACATCGAAATTCAATTTTTGAAAACAGTCATCATATATACTTGCAGGAGTGTCTGGAAGCAGATTGTACGTATTGGATTCGGGAGTTCCATGATAAAAAAGAATACTTTGACTGCCTACCTTGTATTCCAGATTTTTTTTGAATCCCCTCAAATATTCAATTTCACTTTCAGTAAGAGATTCCCTGGTTACATTCACCGAATCAATAATAAATTGAACAGTTTTGTAATCTTTGAGCGAGTCAGGATTAAACATAAATTCGTCATGATTTCCCTCAATGCAGGGACAATTGATCGACTGCAGGAGTTGAATTACACCTTTTGGATCGGGTCCTAAAGTTGCCACGTCTCCGAGGCAGATGATTTGATCCACTCCGCGAGTTTTAATATCTTGAATCGTTTTTTCAACTGCATAAGTATTGCCGTGAAGGTCGGAAATCATTGCAAATTTCATAAAATTATCTCTCTATCTTTTATCTGGCTGCCGTAAAACATACATCATCAGAACCACTTGTTAATACAAGTGAGACTGTTCCTTTTTTCACTTGGCTGCAAATAGAATGAGTATATAAAATGCCAGGGGAAAAGAACGTCAAACTAATTTAAAACAGTCATCCCTGAAAAAAGCAATTTTTTATTTTCGGCAGATGCTTCTGGAAACCCCATTTTTCAGAGTCTGTCAATGTTGCCGGGGAGTCCTGAAAAATGTACTGAAGAATTACAAGTTTATGTCGCAAGTTCTGATCGCCCAATGGTCAGAAAATGGAGTTAAAAGACAGCGGTTCCTGAATTTTCTGCAGCTTCAGGGGTGCAGGTATCCGGCTTTTGAACCGATCTCATTGAGGTTATTCAGGAATATTATGTTTGCCTGTTTTTCTGATCCTGACAGATTTGATGATTGGGCATTCTGTATGACTGAAAAATCAGAACAGACGACTTGCTAGGGAACGGATATATGATTGGAAGAATAATTTTTTTTATAATGATATTTTCTGTCCTATGCTCATCCTGCAGACCTGCCGACAGCAGCAGAGAAAATCGAAATCAGCTTCATCACGGTCATATACTGCTTGGAGCAGATTCGTTTTATATGTTCACTGACAAAGAAGAGTCCATTGACGAGATTTTAAAACCGGAAAGATCTGCAGAATTCAGAAAGAATAAAACTGATTATCCCAATTTTGGAATTCAAAGCAGAGAGTTATGGCTTAAATCGGAACTGAACCTGAATGAAAATACAGAATCTGTCATTGAAGCTGCATCTCCTTTGATTTCGAAAATCCGGTTCTTCCAGTACTGCGGCGGCAGGCAGATCGCTTTTTATCAGTCAGGGATGAACTTTCCAAATGAAAAACTTCCCCTTCATCCGAATTATCAGTTTCCTGTCAGTCCCTGGCAGGGGAAATGTCAGTTTTATTTCGCTCTGCAGTCTAACGATTCAATGACGGTTCCGCTGTTTTACTGGGAAAAATCTGTACTGCAGAAAATGGATATTGTCAGACATCTTCTGTTTGGTCTTTTTTTCGGACTGATGATTTCACTGGCATTGTATAATTTTTTGCTTTTCCTCTCAATTCAGAATCGGGCTTATCTTTGGTATGTCTGTTATATATTAACCTTTACTGTATTTTATTTGAGTGCATACGGGTATTTTCGCTTTCTGTTCGGGTCCTTATGTCATAACGGAATTTCCTATGTTGTGATGATTACAAGCATACTTACAACCGTATTTGCGCTTCTTTTTGGAAATCAGTTTCTGCAGATAAAGCAGATTCATCCTAAATTATCTAAAATTATTTATTATATAGTTATACTTGGTATCCTGCTCCTCATCCCGATCAGATTTGTAACGATAAACCAGGGAATTTTTATCGGGAACCTTTTCCCTGGGTTCGCGATCAGTATTCTGGTTTATTCAATTTATGTCAGTCTGCGTTCAGGATACAAACCGGCTTTTTATTTTGCTGCTGCCTGGGGCACTCTTCTGATTTCCGTAAGTATGTTTATCGCTGAAAATCTGGGTTTAATACCTGGCAATGCTGTAACTCATTACAGTCAGATTGTCGGTGCTGCTCTGGAATCTGTTCTGCTTTCTCTCGCGCTGGGCTACAGATTCAATGACCTGCGGATCAAGGAAGCAAAGGCAAGAGAGGCGGCCCTTGCCAAAGAAAGAGAAGCTCTTGAACTGGAAAGGGTTTATGCAAAGTCAATGCAGAGATTTGTGCCGGAGCAGTTTCTGAAAAATCTGGACAAGGAAAATATTCTGCAGGTAAAGAAGGGAGATGCAAAGTCAGTGGAGATGGCTGTTCTTTTTACTGATATAAGGGGATTCACTTCTCTCTCGGAGACTGCAGGCACAAAGGAAACATTCGCTTTCCTGAATCGTTATCTGGAAATTATGGAACCGATCATTGAATCCAAAGGAGGGTTCATTGATAAATTTATAGGTGATGCGATAATGGCTTTATTTACTGAACCGGAGAAAGCTGTTCAGGCAGCGATCGATCTTCAGGAGGCTGCAGGAAAACAGAAACTGCCTGACGGTTCCGAACTGAAGACTGGAATAGGCATTCATTTTGGAGAGCTCATACTTGGTACTGTCGGTTCAGAAAACAGACTGGAGACAACTGTGATAGGAGATACTGTAAACCTCGCAAGCAGAATCGAATCATTAACAAAGCAATACTCTGCCGAGATTTTAGTGTCATATGATGTTGTGAAATTCCTGTCAAAGACTCAGTACAAATGGAGAGAACTGGACTCTGTCACAGTCAGAGGCAAGACAAAACCAGTTTCACTGTTTCATATCATTGGATACGAGTAGAGTTATTCTGTTTTGATTCATTATGCAGTTCCATATCTGAACATCTGCCGTTTTCTATTCGACAATTGAATGCAGAATTTTCAAATCGTTTTATACGCAATAATATGAGGGAATTATGAAACTGATTAAGAAAAAAAATATCACAGGATTGTATCCGTGTTTACAATTTTCCTTCAAGGGAACAAAAACTTGGTCCTTCTGAAATACTTTTCTGCTTTTTGGGCAATTATTCTGTGTTCGTTTGGAATAGGCCGTTTTATTCTGAACAGAATTCAAAAGGGGAAAAATAACAGCTTCCTTTCCATACCTATACTTTTCGGTCTCGCCTTTCTGCATACTCTTGGTGCAGTTTTTCAGCTCTACTTTAATCATCTGGTCGGGCAGATAACTGCTTCCTTGATACTTGTTTCAGGATCATTGTACGGAATCTATTTTTTTGGTAAAAACTGGATATCCTTTCAGCAGCAAAGGATCCCTCTCGCTTTTCTTACAGTAAGCTTTTTTATTATGTTTTTTCCATTTATTCATACGAAAAAAGAATTCTTTGCTTCAGAAGAAACAGGGGACCATACAATTTATTTTGCTCCGATAAAGCTTCAGGACAATAGGCCCGATTCCCTTGCTTCATCGCCAAAATGGAAGCAGACTGTTCACAGAGCTTTGTATGAAACGGGAATGAGCACAAGATTTCCGAATCTATTTAAAACTACAGAATTTGATGAATCTGTCAAAAAAGCGAAATGGGACCTGGATCCAGTGGAACGGATTATACTGGAAGGTTTTTCGCCAGGCTGGTGGAGTCTTCACTGGTCTCTTTTTCCGATACATAAGCTCCTGTGTATGCAGCCGGAAACTCTTTATTTTACTACTCTGCTTGCAATTGCCGCTCTTATAAGTCTTCAGCTTAGAGAAATTCTTATGATGCTGACTCCTTTCAGAGGATTCTTTTTAAATATTCTGGCATTCTTTTCAGTTCTTTCCCCTGTAATGTCAAAGACAGCCTACAATCATTTTTATCTTCAGCTTGTTTCCCTTTCTGCAATGATATGGATTTTTCGTGCAGCACTCCAGTGGAAAAGATCAAAAGCCTCCAATTTTTTTTTTATGGAATGCCTTTCCTCATTCTTATTCGGTCCCTCCTTTTATTTTCTAGGAACAGCAGTCTGGCTTTTTCCGATTTTTTCAATTTTTGCAGTTTTTCCAAGTCTGCTTCGCAGACTCAAAGTTACATATAATGTTCTATTTACAGGAATATTTGTACTCCTGATTTACTTTCCTGTCTTCTTTTCCAATTTAGGCTCGGCTTCAAAACTGGCTTCATCCAATTCAGACAGCCCCGAGTCAGTCGCATATTGGAATCAGGTGCTCGGACCTGAAGTAAAAAATGTAAGTGAGATTTTGACTCCCTTGACCGGAACTGCGAATCACAGAATGTTTTATTTCCGGGATCCTTTTCGCGGTCAAATTGAGCAGAATTTTATGTGGATGGCTCTATTACATTCAGGGGCCGCTTTAACTGCCGCTGCCGTTATTTTTCGACAAAGAAAAAAACTCAAACCCATTTTAAATCAGGAATCGATATTCCTTCTTCTGATTGTAATTCTGGGTGTTGCGCTTGTCTGGTCATCTAAAATTCACAAATACAACTTTAATAAATCAGTATATTATCTTATTCCTTTCATTATTCTGGCGGCTGGAAGAATTTTTTCCCTCGCTAAAAATGGAAGATTTTCCATAATGCTTTTTTTGATTCTATGGGGAATACCTCTGGCAAAATTCAGAATACTTCAGATTGACCTTTTCCATTTTCCTGCACCTGATACACAGTCCGCGATCCTTGAAATTTCAGAATCTTCAATTTGCAAAAACCGGCAAATTTATTTCTTTTATCCGGAGTATACCAATCAGTTTTCTTTGCTGGAAACGTTTCTTGCAGGATGTATGACTGTCCCAGTCACTGAATTCAATATTCCCACCTTCAGGGGATTTTTGGCAGAGAAAGAAATGTCTAAGTACAAATTACTGGTAAAGCATCCTTATGAAAATCAATTTACGGAAGTCTGGACTTCTGCGGATTTTCTGCAGTCTGATGAAAAATTTTTTCCCATTGCACCGGAAATTGACTGGGGAAACTCTGTATGGCCGATAAAGATATACTTGAAAAAAAAATCATGGATTGAAGCAGCAGTAAATAGTAAATCATATATAATTTTTTCACTTACGGCTGACGAGAAAGAGATTCCTACAGTTCTTTTATCTTCCAACTTTGCCAGTGAAGCCGGAATTTATCTTGTTCCAGATTCCAGGAAATGCGAATTAAAAAAATGTGAGTTCGTTTACACAATTCCTGTCGGTCACCATTTTGTCAGAATCGAAAATATCATTAATATGAATATAAAGAGAAAAGATGGCTGATACAAAAGCATTCATAAAGAAGGTCTTTCCCAATTCTCCAGTTTAAGGCCTACGATTTGCAGACAGCAAATGTAAGCCTTTTTCTATTCGACAATTGAATGCAGAAATTTCAAATCGTTTTATAATGTTTGAATATGGTTTTGAAGGGCGGGGTCTTAGGGGTGTGTCACCCCTCGCAAGCCGGGAAGCGGCTAATCACCCTTTACTTGCTTTTGCAAGGAATACGCAATAATATGAGGGAATTATGAAACTGATTAAGAAAAAAAATATCACAGGAATTAACGAACCGCTTCTGCTCGTCATTTTGGACGGGGTAGGGGCTACAGACAGAGGGGCGTCAGAAGGCAATGCAATTGCCGCTGCAAATATTCCAGTTCTGAAGGGGCTTTGGTCGGGTTCGCCTACAATTCGTATTCAGGCACACGGAAAGGCCGTAGGAATGCCTTCTGATGATGATATGGGCAATTCTGAAGTGGGTCACAATGTTCTGGGATGCGGAAGGGTTTTTGATCAGGGTGCAAAACTTGTATCGAACTCAATTGATTCAGGTGAACTTTTTGCAGGTGAAGCCTGGAACTGGGTGCTGGAACCTTTGAAAGGAAGTTCAGACAGAACACTTCATCTCATTGGACTTCTCTCGGACGGAAATGTCCACAGTCATATTGATCATCTGAAAGCACTGATTGCAGGTGCAAAAAAATCGGGAGTGAAAAGAGTGAGAGTTCATGCTCTTCTCGACGGGCGCGACGTTCCTGAAAAATCCGCACTGGAATATACTGAACCGTTTGAAGCTTTTCTGAAAGAACTGAGAAGCAGTGAGTTCGATGTGAAGATTGCTTCCGGCGGAGGAAGAATGACAGTCACGATGGACAGATATGATGCAGACTGGTCGATGGTCGAAAGAGGCTGGAAGTTTCATGTGCTGGGAGAGGGACGTGCATTTTCTTCCATTAAAGAAGCAATACAAACCTTTCGCGAAGAAGATCCAAAAGTCATAGACCAGTATCTGCCCGGATTTGTGATTTCTGAAAATGGAAAACCTGTCGGCACAATTCATGACGGAGATTCTGTTGTGTTCTTCAATTTCAGAGGTGACAGAGCAATTGAAATTTCAAAGGCATTCACTGAAAAGAATTTAACGCATTTTGACAGAAAGAGAACGCCCAATATCCGATATGCCGGAATGATGCAGTATGACGGTGACCTGAAGCTTCCTGAAAAATATCTGGTATCTCCTCCGGCAATTGACAGAACACTCGGAGAATATATGGCATCTGAAAAAATTACACAGTATGCCATTTCGGAAACTCAGAAATTTGGGCATGTCACTTTTTTCTGGAACGGAAACAGAAGCGGGTATATTGACAAAACCACAGAGACATATGTAGAGATTCCTTCCGATGTGATCCCGTTCGATCAGAAACCTGATATGAAGGCCCCCGAAATCACTGACACACTTCTGACCGCGCTCGATGGAAGAAATAAGTTTTTGAGAGTAAATTTTGCAAACGGTGATATGGTCGGTCACACAGGAAACTTCGATGCAACAGTCAGAGCAATGGAAACGCTCGACAAGTGTATGAAAAGACTGAAGGATGCAGCAGACAGACTGGGGGCGGTAATGCTCATCACAGCCGATCATGGAAATGCTGACGAAATGTATCAGCTCGACAAGAAGGGCGGAGTGCAGGTGCAGAACAGCAAACCTGTTCCCAAGACAAGTCACACTCTGAATCCAGTCAATCTCTGTCTGTATGATCCAAAGCAGAGGTTTTCACTGAAAACAAATTCCGCAAGTGCGGGACTTGGAAATATGGCATCTACCGTTTTGGATATTTTGGGATATGAAGCTCCTGAAGACTATCTGGAAAGCCTTCTTATCAGAAAAGGAAACTGATCTTGAAGCAGCTTCTTCAGAAATTTCAGACATTCAGAAAAACCAGATGGTTCGACTTTGCGTGTATCCTCTGGTACGGGATAATTGCCAGTCTTGCCTTTGTTCCGTTCCATCTGACTCATCTTATCTGGCTTGCTCCTTTCCCTCTTTTCTGGATGGAGAAAAAATACAGAAAATCTTTAAAGAAACTGATTATCGTCGGTTTTATGATTGGGATGAGTGCGACTGTATTTTCCTACAACTGGATGATTCATCTGCTTCAGGTGTTCGGGGGGTTTCCTTATCCGATTGCTTTTTTTCTTTTCCTGTTTTACGCACTTGTGACAAATTCCAGATATGCGATATATCTCACTGTGTACAGCAGACTCAAGATGAAGATCAATGGGTACGGGGCCTATATAGCAGGTTTCAGTATTTTATGTGCTGAGTTTTTCAGCTATCAGCTGTTTCCATATTATCTGGGAAACATATTAGCCTGGAACAATGTGCTTGCACAGAACGCAGAAATTACAGGTGTCTACGGACTCAGCTTTCTTGTGACAGTGGTTTCGTATGCTCTTTTCAGATCAGTATCCGGCCTTCTTCACGGAAAGAAGATCCTGAAGAAAAAACCGTTTCAGAGGATGCTTCTTTTTCCTTCGGCAGTACTTGTTATGTTTGTATTCATCGGAACATACCTTTACTTCAAATGGAATTCCTATGTTCCTGAAAAGACAAAGCAGATTCTGATGATTCAGCCGAATGCGCCTCTTGAATTCAGAGACGGAAGATCAGTAATGGAATCCCTTACTGAGATTATGCAGTCTGTGGAAGACCTTGCAGTGAAGGCTGCAGACGAAAAAAAACCGGATATCATCGTAATGCCTGAATCGGGAGTTCCCTTTTTCTCAACTCATAACACACCTGCTAATGTTCTTTATAATCCATCTTATTATTACAGATATGAAGCACTGATCTATCTGCTGGCAAACAGATACAAGACGAATGTGTTTTTTAATGAGATTGATGCAATATTTTTAAATGATAAAGCATCTCCCAAAAATCAGAGATTTTACAACAATTCAGTCGTCTTTTCACCTAATGGAGAGAGAGGTGAACATTACAGAAAATCCTACCTGCTTGCATTTGGAGAATATTTTCCGGGGGGTGAATGGTTTCCGATTATCTATGATATCATACCTCAGGTGGGAAGATTTCTCGAAGGAAAGGAACAGAATCTGATCACTTATTATAAAAATACAAAGGAACCTGATTCACTGAAAAAGTCTCATCTGAAGTGGATGGATTCGAGTTATATGAATATGACTGGAATTAGAAACTATTATGCAGATCATAAATCGGAAGTGGCAGAAGAAGGAAAATTTCTCCCTCTCATCTGCTATGAAGTCATTCTTCCGGAGTTTGTAAGGAAATTTTATTCAGGCGGAAATCCGGACTTCATCATCAATATCACAAATGACAAATGGTACGGTTTGAGCATTGAGACTTTTCAGCATCTGGATCTCGCAAGAATGCGTTCCATTGAAGCCAGAAAATGGATGGTGCGTTCCACAAATTCAGGAACCTCAGTATTCGTAGATCATATGGGACGGATATTAAATGAGAACTATACAGCTCAGGAAGCAAGTGCAACCTATGCAGCGCGCGTTCCCGTAATGAGAGAACCTCCCACATTCTATGTCCGATTCGGAAATCTGATCGCCTGGTTATATATGGTATTTTTTTTGGGATATTGGGGATTTAAGCTCAGGAGCAAACTTTTTAACAGAACGTAAGGTGAGTTATAATTAAAACTGCGCAGGCAGAAAATCATCTGCATTGATGATGCTTGCGCTTTTTCCTGTTGCCTTGATGACAAGGAATCCATTTTTTATGGCGAACTGTTCCGCGTTTGATTCTGATCTCAAATAGGAAACTGTTCCATACAGAATATTCTCAGAATATTCCGGAAAAACCGTTTTGGCCATTTTTAGTTTTTCTGCAAAGTTCAGTACATCTTCCGGTTTCAATGTAGTCTTTACTTCTGCAAACACGACTTCTTTACCGTTTCTTGCAATGAGATCAATTTCATAATCCTGCTTATTATAACGCTTCTTAATTCTCTGTCCAGTCTGATTGACAGGTATGCCTCTTGCATTCAGGAGATTCACCAGATCACCCTCTACCAAAGACTCAATGAGTTTTCCCCACTGTCCAGTAAACATCCTTTCCAGTTTCAGCATCTTCCTGTCTGTTGCCTTAAACTGTTTATCCGTCTCCTTAAACTGCTCAGCCGTCTCTTTGAAACGTCTGTCTGTCTCCTGAAACATTGCCCAGATTTTATCATAATTCAATTCACCGGTCATTGAAACTTTCTCCTGTACTGAGGGTAAATTGTATAGGAAATAAGTCAGCAAAAATTCATTAATATGTGTATTTTTTAACTTATGACATATTTCAAATTTACAGTCATAGGATGTAAACTTTAACGGTTTTGCATTTAATCTTTCTTTACTTGGGGTTGTGTAAAAGAATAAAAGACCGAAGAAATCAAAATATGTCGCCAGTTTAAAAACCGGTCACAAGCGCTTTCTGTTCCAGAAGCTGTCTATTATCAGGCTGATAATAAAGACCCTTATGAATGAGCTCCTGAATCCGTTCCATACGGTTCATTCTTCTGTAAACTTCTATCAGGTTCATAAGGTTCTCGATATTTTCCGGTTCCCTGAGTTTCAGGCTTTCTCCATAATCTGCCGCCTGATGATAATCTTCCACCTGAAGAAATGCATAAGACAGTCTGTAATAATAGAGGGATTCTGACGGCCTGATTTTTACCAGACGCTCCGCATAATGAATAAATTCAATCCAGTTCTTTTCCTTAAAACACATTTCAGAAAGTTTTCTAAGTACATCAGCATTTTCATTAAATTTTAATGCTTTTTTATACAGTTCTTTTATCTTCTCTCCCTGATCGGCAGAAAGCTGCTCTGCCTGCTCAAATAGCTTCTGATACTCCTGGGTAATATTGGAAAAATGTTTTGCAGTATAATTGATTTTCAGAAGTGTATAATCATCGCTTAATTCTCCTTCTTTCAGAAGAAGTTCTGTAACACGTTTCAAATCAGCGTCACCCTGTTCCACTTTCTTCAGAAACAGGTTCTCATCTTCATTGATCTGCCTGTTGCCTTGTCCGTCATTGGAAATGACAATATCGTCTCTTCCGTCAGATCCGATAATGATGACATCCTGAGGTTCCATCTGGAAGGTCTGCACTCTGACACTTCCTTCAAGCCCCTGCATACCGATCTTATGATGCATCAGTGCTGTTTCGAGAAAATCAGCTTTTCCGTCTCTGTACAAAATTGTAAAAGGGTGTTCTGCATTGATGAAATAGAGCATTCCTGTTGCCTCATCCACAAGTCCCATAACTACAGATACGAGCATACTTCCGTCAAAAGAAACAAATACATCATGCAGTTCGGAGAAACAGTTCTTCAGCCATCGCTCAGGATAAATATTCAGCTGTTTTCCATAACTTTTGGTTCTTTCCAGAATGGATTTGAAAATCACTCCCAGAACAAGAGCTCCCCCGGCTCCCTGTATGGATTTTCCCATTGCGTCTCCGTTAATGAATGCGACATACTTTTTATCCCGAAGAACAATCATATCTGAAATACAGATATCCCCTCCGATTTCATATGTCTTGTTCTTGAAGATAAAGTTTTTCTTCTGTTTTACATAATATTCAACAGTTATATTATCACTTTTGGTTTTATTTGTCATTAATGGATTGATGAGCAGTGTTGTCAGAAAATAATCTCCATCCTGCTGGAATTTCAGGAACCGAATTTCATCAAGGGAATTCTGCAGTTCCTTTGTTCTCTGCTCTACTTTCTGTTCCAGGTTTGAATTCAGGTCCTCAACCTGCTTATGAAGTCTTAAAAATCTGTTAGCCAGCACAAAAGCAATTCCAATGATAAATGTAAAGAATCCGTATTTCATAAATTCCTTATTCACTATTCCCGGAATTAAATTAGTCGCGCCAATAACATCATAGATTGCTGCAAAGATGAAGATTCCGAATGCAAGCAGAAGTCTTTTGGCATCCTGATGCCTGTTTTTAATTGCACGTATTACGATAATGATAAAATATATAAAACTTACCAGGGCCAGAATCTGCCAGCCGAGAAGAATTTTCGAAGCAATGTACCTTGGCATAAACAGAACAGTAAATCCCATTAAACCGCAGAGTCCCAGAAAAACCTGACTGAAACGGGTTACCTTGTTTTCGAAAAAATTGTCAAAGAATACGAGGGCAAGAGGACTTAGGAGAAAGAGAAACATATACTCAATTCTTGTGACCCAAAAAGGATCCCAGTTCAGAGAATAACTGACTTCTGTTCGGAGAAAAAGATAACAGAAAATATCCAGACAGAAAAGGCCGAAGAATAGATTATATTTCTCCTGTGTCCTTTTCAGAAAAAGAAGAAGATGATATAATCCTACGAAAATATACATAAATATAATCATCAAAGGCATTCTTTCAGAAACAGCTTCGATATGTTTTGAATGAAAATCGGCAGTCATACTTGCATTGCCTGTCAGCTCAATGTCTTCGTTTGCAGCAGAACTTGCTATGATATGGATTTTGTGTCTCCCTGCACTGAGAAGCTTCTGAGGAATTACAACGACAATATTTCTTCTGTAACCGTACCGGGTAATTTTCCCGTTCTCTATTTTTCCTCTGGAAGAAAGCAGATTTCCGTCAAAGTAAAACTCATACATATTCATGATATTTGGTATAAGAATAGATACACTGTCCTGAGTATAAGAATAATCCATTTCAGGAAAAGTCACTTCCTTGCAGAATGTATATGATTGAACATTTCCTTCTTTAGGTTTTATCTTTGAAAAACGAATTGTAGTTTTTTCGAAAGACTGCCATGTTTCATCAGGAACGGAATCTTTATGAATGCCTTCTTTTGCCTTCCAGTCTTTCTGCAGGTCAATTGGAAAGGAAAAGACAGAAAAAGAGATCAGGAAAGAAACGACTGTCAGAAATAACTGGATGGACTTTGATAAGTTTTTTCTAGAAAAATTAGGCATAGGAGTCATTTTATCTTCCGTTTTTACTGCAGTCAATGAATTCAGTTTCTCATTTTAATACTTTGATTTTTAATAGCGGAGCAGCGGAGCGTCACCGACTTGAAAACGGTCATACAAAGAATTTGTTATCATTGCCTTTTATAACCCGCGACGATCTTTTAATCTATGCGTATTGGTAAAATGATAATGTAATTAGAAATCTGAGTAAAAGGTATCCTCAACTAAAAGAATTCCCCTACTGCGTCTTGGTTTAAATGAAAGCTCAGAAAGTTCGATACCAATGATCAATTCTGAGTTTTATTCTTAAAGAGCCTTATAGATACAGGTGCAGATATTTCTGCCAAATCAGAATCCGGTTTCACTCCTTTGCATTCAGCTGCATCCGCCGGAAAAACATCTTCAGCAGAATTTCTTCTGTCAGCAGGCGCTGATTTGATGATTGAGGACGGATACAGAAGACTTCCTTTTCAAACTGCATTTGAGAATGATAAAATCCAAACCGGACTTTTCCTTCTGAAGAGAACACTGGCAAAAAATGGGTGCTCCTTAAAATTCTTCAGAAACGGCCTATGCTTACAAGGTAGATCCACCAGTAAAATTCAACAATCAGTTGAGAAATTCGGCCTTGAGTAAAAGCATAAAAAAATGAGGTTCACGCGGAGCACTGATTCCGCTTTGCTATTAATCTAATGCATTTCGTTTATTTTGAGATACGCATTAAACCTGAGCGTTTACACAGCCCCAAAGCCTGCTCGCAAATCCCGCCCTCGAAATTTGTAGGAGTTCCTACAAAACACCTGGTCGGAAAATCCCACTCTCGGAAATCGTAGGAGTTCCTACTAAGTGCCTGATCGCAAATCCCGCCCTCGAAATTTGTAGGAGTTCCTACTAAGTGCCTGATCGAAAAACCCGCCTTCGGAAAACCGCAGGAGCTCCTACAGAATGCCTGCCCGCAAATCCCACTCTCGGAAATCGTAGGAGTTCCTACAAAACACCTGCCCAAAAACCCCTCCCTCGAAATCGTAGGAGTTCCTACAAAACGCCTGCCCAAAAACCCCGCCCTCGAAATCGGAGGCGTTACAACAAAAAACCGGCCCAAAAACCCCGCCCTCGCCAGTTGGAGGA
>JBPOJG010000050.1:0-10189 GCA_052033835.1 Spirochaetota bacterium | reverse complement strand
GGGATAGGTTCTGCCTTGCTTCGCTCTTAGGCTTAATCTGCATTCTGTCCGGATTCCCTTCTGTCAAACCTGATTCAGATCCAACAAAATGTCACCCTTAAATCTAATGGCTTCGCTCGATAAACGCCGATATAATTATACTTCCTTCTTCGTGTTTTTTAACCACGAAGGTTGGATTGGCAGAGGACCGCGCTGAACGGTTCGAAAAGGAAACCAAATTTGCACAGCATATCAAAAATCCCACAGACCTGATCAATTCAATGGCAAAGGCAGTTCAGTGAGAATTGGCTTCAATTTCAAAATCTCACTACTGATTACTGAATTTATGTTTTCTCAGCCTCGTCTAAATTTTTCCAGACTCTTCCAAACTTTTCTAATGACTCTTTACTGCAGGAAATAACATATTTATATGAATGAAGGGCTATCTGTTTATTTATTTCATCAGCAGAATCGTCTGACGATTTAACCCATTGAACTTTTCTTCCTTCACCGTGCAGCAAGAAGAGGCAATGAGGAGTCATTGGAAAAAGGATTTCGGTCTCCGGTATTCCCAACCCATTTGACCCTTTAGGATTCACTCTGACAACAGGATTATCGGATGTAATGAATAAATTTTTCTCTGAAATTACAATTAATAAATTTCTGTTGGCTAATGACTCAAAAAAATTCATATCCTTCTGAGTTCCGGCATTGAGCATATACCAATGACATAAATTTCTCTTCGTTTTTTCATCAGTATCGGAAATTAAGAATGCCAATTCAGTTTTATGAAGGCCTGGTTTGATAAAAGAAAATTCCTGATCTACTTCTTCCTGTATCTTGTTCAGAAATGCAGGAACTTTTTTGATCAGCAATTCCATAAAAATATATATATTAGAAAAATCTTCTATTTTGAATTCTGAAAGTAAATCATCCAGCTTTTCAAAATCACTGCAAACCTGATTTATTCTTTTGAAAATTTTACTGACTTGGGATTCCAGTTTCCCAAAGCCGTCTTCAATAAAATTATTTATTTGATCATTCTTTTCCAAAACAGAATAAAAGTAGGATTCCGCTGCATAATTAACCCCTTTTCGAAAAGGCGTTTCAGCACCCTTTTTTAAAATCCAGATAGGAGGATTTTTGCTGTTTTTCTCTTTTTCATTTGCTCCCATATCAGCAAAGTATTTTAAATAAAACTTAGAAATGTAGTGCTGTTCCTTTTTAGCAGGCATAAATAATCCTTACTTTCATCTCACCCTTCCCATACACTGTCTATGACTCGTTTAATTTTTTCCTCATAGATTTTAATTAAATCCCTGCATCCACCACAGCCTTTCTGCTTTGACTCTGGATAAGGGTCACTTATCAAAAATGTTTAAGAACTTTTGCAGACTGCTGTTATGCTTCTGTGCCTCATCCAAATTGATTTTATCTTTAAAATGTTCTGCAAGGCTTGTCTCATTCCTATATCCTTTTCCTGCTTTCTGGAATATATGAATAAGCTTTTTCTTTGGACTTTCAATACTTTGAGTATCATTTGAATTTTTATAGCTGTCATCTACATTTTTCATTTCTTCATGATCAGCAAGATACCATGCCTCCACTTCCTGAATTGCTTCATGAAAAATTTCAGATTCATTTTCCTTCGGTTTATCTGAATTCTTCATTGGACTGCTGTCTCTGTCATAAAGAAAAACTGTGAGATGATACTGTGTTCCCTGAAGTTTCAGAAATTTTCTATAGATCTGCAAAATATTTCCTTTTCCTTTCAGATTCTTTGTTTCCACAGAATAGTTCTTTTCAGCAAAAAAATTGCGAAAACTTTCTCCTGTCAGCAATATATCTTCAGATCGGCCTTCAACATAAACTATTGCTTTTTTAGCCATAAACTACACCGCCTTCCAATTCATTGAACAGCCAAGCTTGATCCAGACTGAACTCTTTCAAAAAGGTTTCCAGCTGTTTTGATGAATTGCATCGTTTGATTCTAGATCCGTTCTCATCCTTGTCCATAAGCAGAAGTTCTTCCGGCTTCAGCAGGGAGACTAAATCCGCAGAATGAGAAGTTATAATTACCTGGTACTTTGCAGAAAGATGTTTTGCAATTTCAACAATTTCGGATAAAAGCTGAGGATGCAGGCACTTTTCTGGTTCCTCTATAATTAACAGCCCTTTATTGCTTTCATCCAAGTCTGAATATTGAAGTACGACCAATGCAGTAATGATTGCAATAAAATAATCTGTGCCGTCGGAAAGTTCGTTCATTGAATAAGTATGTCCATCCAGTTCTTCCACAGAGAAGAATACAGCATTTTTAGTCCCCAGTCTTTCTGTTTTGACTTCCTTAAATCCCGGGATGTTTCTTCTGAGAATCTCATTGATTGAATCAATAACCTGTGGATTATATTTCTTATAATATTCAAGGACACCGGCCAGATTGCTGCCTGTCGGATTTACCAGTTTCTGATTTTTCCATGTAGAAGCTCTGATAATTTGTATTGAATCCAGTTTGTATAAAACTGTATTCTGAATCCCTGCAATCAATGCAACAGGAAGATTGGAGTTTGTTTTATTGATGAGAGTTGAAAAGTCCATCTGCTGAGACAGATTAATTTGAGAGAATACATTTTTTCCAGCGGAATCAAAATTCAGGATTTTCGCAGTTCTTTTTTCTCTCACTAATATCTGTGAAGTTTTAGGATCTTGGTTTATTTTAGCGTAATACTCTTCCTTAATGATACCTTCCTCAGATGAACACTCCACTGAATAATTATAATCATTCAGTGTCAGCTCAAGTTCACTGTTGGCATTGCTGTATTTAAAGGAATTCTTCATTCGACATTCAAGATATAAATTTTCCTTAGGATCGGAATTCTTTCTGAAATAAGTTTCCATAAAATCTGAGTAGGAATCTTCTGAATGAAAGACCCCTTCCAGAGCAAAAGTCTTTAAGACCAAAATGGCTTTGATTAAATTCGACTTTCCGCTCGCATTCGCACCTAAAATTACATTAAAGTCATCAAAGTGGACAACTGTATCCTTGAAGCTGAGAAAATTTTTAAGGTGAAGTTTGGTTATCATAGGTTCTCCTCTGATTATTGACTGTTATCCTTCTGTTTCTTTTTTTTAAGTATTTTCTTTTTTTCCAAGGGAAGAAAATTTTTCTCTGTGATTATGCTTTTTCCCAGTTCTTTCTCTGTTTGTATCCGCGCATTGCCTGCAACACTTCCGCCTCGTTTAGCTACTTTTTTATTCTTTTCAAATGTGTCCGGTTTTTCATTCTTTGAAATTTCTGTTGTAACCTTTTCCCCCAGCATTGTGAAGATCAATTCCAGGTCAGTCATATGGTCACGCAAGTTTTGATTCTTGCTGGAAAGACCTTTTAAATCCTTATACTCTGAAGGAGTGATCCCAAAAGTCGCCTTAGATATCTCCGAAGTCAGAATGGCAAAATCCAACTCAGATTCGATTCCTCTTTCTTTCCATTCATCAGTAAGATTCTGACGAATGGCAATTCCGCGAAGACGTTTATCTATCCAGTCTTTGGGATAACCTTTCTTTTCATACAGTTCTTTCATTCTTTCCTGTGCCATTTCCGGATTTTCGATTTCCTGTATTCTGTCATAACCGACTTTCGCCAGCCATTGTTTAAATGGTTCTGCTTTAGGAGATGGGATTGATTGGATGATTCGAAAAAGTCCCTGTGTACTCGCACAGTCAGTTTCTCTCAGCTTTCCATCGGGAGCCTCCAGTTTCAACCGGTGACAGTTTGTCACCACTTCGCTTCCCTCCTCTCTAAGACGCTGCGAAAGCTTATTCCAGTATTTTCTTGCAGACAGATCATTTTTTGCATCTGTCAGTGCACCCACAACATCTACAACAGAAAAATACCATTCCTCATTGTGCCATATTCTGCGTATGCTTTTACTTTCAAATACAATGATCTTATTTCCCATCACCCTTCCCATACCCTGTCTATGACTCGTTTAATTTTTTCCTCATAGATTTTAATTAAATCTCTGCACCCATCCACAGCCTTTCTTTCTGCTTCAATCTTGGCCACAATTCTCTCCTGCACTTCAACAGGCGGCAGTGGGATTTCATATTCCTTAAAAAACCCACTGCTGAAGCTTTGTACAGTAACACCTGATTTTATCCCTATACTTAAGATTTCCTTACTTTTGCATTTCAAATAGTAAAATATATATGTAACATTCAGGTCACGGTTTCGAGGTACGATAGAAATTATGTCCTGATTGTGGCTGACTCTTCGAGTCGTTAAAGCGATAGGTAATGAATGCTGTAAAATACCAGACCTTACTACACACAAAATTACATCTTTTTCCACAATTCTAGTTGCACTTTCCTCTACTGCTCTTTCTGAGATATGATCCTCAGTATCCAAAATATAATCAAACTTCATATCTTTTGGTGATACCCATGGGATATTGCCAACCCAATAATCTGGATTAGACTTTGATGGTGTGCCGCCACTACCAATTGCACACAAATCCCCCAGCTTTACCATCGGCCAACCGGAAGAATCGGGGCGCACTGAGTTCACGGAGGTTTTTCTTTTCTCTGTGTGCTCTGTGCTCTCTGTGTGAAACTTTTTCAGTTCTTCATCCAGATATCCTTGCACATCCGGCTTCCAATTATCCACCACCTGTCTTGCCCCATCAATGATCTTCTGATACCCCTCAATCTCCGCCACAATCTCTCGCTGCACTTCCATGGGCGGAAGCGGGATTTGTAAAGAGCAGAAGCTTGTCTTAGATATTTCTTTGAAAGTACCACCTGAAGCCAGAACTTCCATTTTAGGAGTAAGCCTCTTGACCATATAGGCAAGGAAAATAATATTTACTCTACTTTTATCTTTTAAAATAATGTTTTTAAAACCCTGATTTGTTGCTAAATTAATTTTATTAATACCCACACGACCTATAGTTGCACGAGTTGATACAATAACAGAATTTGCAGGTATAATTTTAGCTGATGAATTTTTGATGCCCAAGTCCGATATCTTGCGGTGAGTATCAATAATTACAGAAATATAATCATACTGAGGTAAATCGACAAGGGTTGCCCAATGAATAGAGCCGTTCCAATATTCTGCAATTTTTGTATCAGGCGTACCGCCACTTTCTATTTGAAAGATTTCATCATCCCCCAGTTTTACCATTGGCCAGCTCTGTGTGCTCTGTGCCCTCTGTGTGACCTTATATCTGTCTCCAGTCAGATTGTATTCATCCTTCTCTGCCAGTTTATCCTTCTTCACTATCAAAGCAAATCCGCTTTCCAAAAACGGATTCAGCTCCTCTGTATCCTGCTTATTCGTGTAAATTAAATTCTTCCACTTTTTAATTACACTTACAGCATTCGGAAGATCAGATCCGGTCACCTCCCTTCTCTGAGCGCCTAGGCCGAACCCGTCATTTTCAATCTTCACAAACAGAACAGAATCCGTTTTACTGCATAGATTTCTGTCCATGAGAAGAACAGAAGTTTTCACGCCTGAATATGGGTTGAACACTCCTGCAGGAAGAGATACAACAGCAAAAAGATAATTCTCCACAAGCATTTTACGAAGCTGCTTATACGCACCTGCACTTTGAAAAATAATTCCTTCGGGAACAATGACAGCCGCCCGTCCTGTCGGAGTCAGATGTTCCGCAATATAATCCACAAACAGAACCTCACTCCGATTACTCTGAACAGAGAATTTTTTATGAGGTTTAATTCCGCCTTTTGGAGACATGAAAGGAGGATTGGCTAAAATCACATCCGCATATTCCTTCCATCTGTCCTCACTTGTAAGAGTGTCATATTCCATGATCTCCGGCTGCACAAATCCATGCAGATACATATTCACAAGAGAAAGCCTGATCATATCGGGGGATATATCATATCCCTTAAAATTCGAAAGAAGCTTTTTCTTTTCCGCAGTATTCAGCTCATCACCCGATTTCTTTTTAGAGTTATTCTTTATGATATGTTTATAGGAAGATATAAGAAATCCTGCAGTCCCGCAGGCAGGATCGAGAATTGTCTCATTTTTTTTAGGATCAGTAATCTCCACCATGAAGTCAATGATATGCCTAGGAGTACGGAACTGTCCTGCATCACCCTGACTTCCCAGCACAGAAAGAAGATATTCAAAAGCGTCCCCCAGCCGTTCCGAATGATCGTAGGAGAATTCACTGATTGTTTTCAGGAAAAGTTTCAACGTTTCAGGATCACGGTAGGGAAGATAAGCGTTTTTAAAAATATCCCGAAACAGTTGCGGAATATTCGGATTCTGATTCAGTTTAATGAGAGCTTCACTGTATAAATTCAGCATCTCTGTACCGCCGATTTTAGGATCAAAAATCTTTGACCAGGAGTACCGCTTATACTCGCCGGAGAAGAAACTTGCCTTGCCTCCCATCTCTACAGATGCCCTGTCCATATCATCCATGAATTTATATACCAGTGCAATTGTAATCTGCTCCACCTGACTTTTTGGATCAGGAACCTTTCCTACAAGAATATCCCTTGCATCGTCAATCCGCTTTTTTGTTTCCGTATCCAGCATTATTTAAGCCTTTTTATATTTGTATTTGTAATTAAAGACTTCATTTGAATAATTGCAATTTCATTCAGTTTGATAAGCCTTTCGTTTTGCGGAAGTCCCTGCCTGATAAAAACGGAATTTATGCTTTCCAGATTTGCCAGAACTACCAGCTGTTCCAATGTCGCCTGATCGCGTATATTTCCTTTAGAATCAGGATTTGATTCTCTCCATTCTTTTGCAGTCAGGACAAAACTGTTTAAACCGGACTGCCTTTTAAACCCATCGAATTCGATGGGTTTAAAATCCGGATTATTCAGCGTCTCCCAGATGCCCAAAAATTCAATGGTATTCCGATTTCGGAGCCAGTTCTGAATAATATAATCAGTCCTGTCAGAATCTCTGAATCTGGCTATATCGGTAATGCAAATATAATCTTCAGCTTCTTTAGTATAAAATGAAACAGAAGTATCCAGAACTTTAATTTTTTCCATAAATTTACCCCATGAACTGATTTAAGGAGATGAAATCCTTGACATATTCAGGAATAAGCTTTCTGAGTTCGGGAGACAGTCTCTGAAAATCTTCACCGTAAGGACTCACATTCAGGTAAGCAAAATCTGCCTTATCTATAATCTGCCTGAATTCAGAATCCAGAATATATGCCTTAAAAAAAGACTTAGCATAATGAAAGTATTCTTCCTTAGGCAGATACCTGCTGTCAAATTTTTCGAATTCATCTTCCAGAAGTTCATTCTTTGATTTAAAATAAGGAATCATCCCGAATATTTTTTCCAGGATTTCCTGAAAAGAAATTCTTCTGTCAGACTGAATCGCAGCCCTCAGTCTTGTCAGATTAAAATACTCCTGCGGTTTATCAAAAATATTCTGTTCGACATATTTTATAATATCATCCCATCTGCCCGCTTCGGCGTATTGTCTGAGATCAGGATTTTCAGAAACCGTCTTTTCAAATCTGTCAAAATACATACGGTCTATTTTCATTCCTTCAGGACCAATATGCGTTTCCAAATTATGAACAAGTACATCTTTTTTTTGAGATATATATTCTGAAACAGGAGTTCCGCCGCCGCCCCCTGTTTCTTTTCCTTTCTTCATTTCCTTTGGGATCTGAAGGATTTCGTCATAGGAAAACTTCTCTTCAAAATACTCACAGTTTGCAAAGAAATCAAATATCTTGAATACAGTTTTGTTTCTGTCCCCTGCCTGCTTACGAAGAGCAGGATCTATGATTTCTTCTGAAAAATTGTGCTTTCTAGTTCCCCTTCCTTTGATCTGAATAAAATCTGTAGGAGAAAATATAGGCCGCATAAGACAGATATTCAGTATGTCAGGACAGTCGTATCCTGTAGTCATCATTCCCACTGTTACGCAGACTCGAGTTTTAGAAGTTTTATACGAAGGATTAAAATTGCCTGTTCCTGAAAGCCTGTTGTTCGTGAAGTTTACTGTAAACTGCTGAGCATCTGATATTCGGGAAGTCACCTGCACCGCAAAATCTGAATTGTACTTGCCGGGAAACATATGGTGAGCAGACTCATTCAGAACTTGAGTAATTTTTGCTGCATGGTTCTGAGATACACAGAATACAATCGTTTTGCCGATCTCCCCCGTAACAGGATCACAGAGAGCATTTTCCAGAAATGTCCTGCAGAAAACAATGTTCGTATTCTCTGAGAAAAACTTTTTTTCAAAATCTTTCTGAATAAAGATTTCTTCTGCCTCTTCTCCATCATCATTATAAGAGGATACAGAATATCCTTCCTCAGACAGGAGCTGAACAGTGATTTCTGTTCTGGCATCAGCTACAGCAGGATTGATCAAAAATCCTTCTTTTACCCCGTCCAACAGTGAATAACGAAAAGTCGGTTCACCGTTCTCACAGCCAAATGTCTTATAAGAATCCAGGAGCAGACGTCTTTCCAGTTCACGGGGATCATTTTCCCTGAGTTCGGAAGTATTGATGTTTTTCAGATAATCCTTCGGTGTTGCTGTGAGACCAAGTTTGTATCCGATAAAATATTCAAAGACAGAACGGCTGACACCTCCAATGCTTCGATGTGCTTCATCAGAAATAACAAGATCAAAATCATCAGGAGAAAAGAGTCTCTTATATCTGTTTTTGGAAATGAAAGTCTGAACAGTGGAAACGACAATTTCTGCCTTGTGCCAATCATCCCTGTTTTCTTTATAAATTACCGTTTTATAATCATTTTTTAAATACGAAACAAAAGCTTTCCATGCCTGATCTTCAAGCTCCAGTCTGTCTACAAGAAAAAGCACTCTGCGGGCATTTCCAGTTCTTAAAAAAAGTTTGATAACGGCCGCTGATACCAAAGTCTTCCCTGTACCTGTAGCCATTTCAAATAAGAATCTGTCCTTGCCCTCCCTTACTGATTTCTGAATAGACTGTACGGCTTTTACCTGATATTTTCTGAGAAACCTCAGCTTATTGATCTCAACAAAATTCTTTCTGGTTTTTTCATCTTTATATGAGGGGTCTGATCCGTATTCAGGTTTCTGAGTAATTACGATATAATCATCCGATACGGATTCTCTGATTAGACTGTCCCTGTCAGGCTTGAAGCCTGAATATTTCCCAGCGGCGGCAGGGGTAGGGAAACTGCTGATCACGGTTGGATTCCCTCTTTCCAAGTCCCAGAAATAATGAAGGTTTCCATTTGATAAAATCACGAATCTGCAATTTTGAGAAACTGCATACTTTCTTGCCTGTTCATTTCCAAACAGAGGATTTTTGTCGGAAGCCTTCGCTTCCAAAACAATGAGAGGAAATCCTTTTTGATCCAGCAGAAGAAAATCCGCAAACCCTTTCTTTATTTTTTCAAAATCCTCACCCAATTCATTCAGTGCCGACTCAGTGATTTTTACATTGTTTTCTAAAAGAATATTTGCTTTTCCGGCCTTACTGTCAAAAAAACGCCAGCCGGCTTCTTCCAAGAGCCTGTTTATTTTAATACGGGCCTTTGCTTCTTTTTCTGCCATTTATTTAATTTAAAAATCAGAGAGACTCACATCAAGGAATTTTTCAAATACGAACTTGGTATCATAATTGCCGAAGAAACTTCCAGTCCTAGTTCGCACCTTTATGCTGTCTGACTACCAACGAACGCCCTACCGATCCAAGCTTACATTCTTCTGGATATTCCATTTCTGTCCCCTTGTGGAAACCTAATCTTTATGTCGGTTTTTTCGACTGTGTAGAGCTAACCGACAACAGAAGGATTCGAAAGAGGCTTCCCTTCCGGAGCAAAATCAAAGCCCTGCTCCGCGTCTTTCGCGTAATAATTATTTTTCTTTTTGAACCGAAACAATCTCCTTTCTTTCACAGGGACTGTGTAAAAGCACTGTTTTTCTCACAGAGCACACGGAGCCCACAGAGAAAAGAACCAATAGAATCAGCATCTCCGTGAACTCAGTGCTCTCTGTGTGAACCGTCTTTTTATGCATTTACACAACCTCTCTACGGATGCCTCTTCCAAAGAAAGGTATCCCGGTGTCCTTGTGGTTGATGAGAATTAGTATGGGGTCGCACCACAGCATAATGTAAGAAATAGTTCGATGCTCAGCAGGCGTGCTTCGGCTCCGCTCAGCAAACGGGCTCTCTTCCCAAAGCAA
>JBPOJG010000425.1:0-24491 GCA_052033835.1 Spirochaetota bacterium | reverse complement strand
AGTACACTGATCTTTCCAAAATGGACATTCACAGAAAAAGTTTTGAATTTGAAGATACTGTTTTTGCCGGGTACGGAGGAGCGCCTATCGTCACATCGGGAATTCCTGAAAAACTGGCTGTGAAATTTCACGAATACAAAAGAGGCAAGACATTTTACAGTGAGCCTGAAGAGTTTTTCAGAGAAATCCTGCCTGATGTTGCTGTGATTCATAATCCTGCTTACGGGTATCTGGACAAGATACCGGGTTACGGAAATATCGGTTCTCTGGGTATCAGACATTTTATTGACGAGTATCCTCCTGCGCTCGTGATCTCGGGACATGTCCATGAAGACCAGGGAGTTGTAAAAAAAGGAAGAACTGTTTTTTTTAATCCGTCCAATTTCTGCTGATTCGATTCCGTTTTCGGTTATCAGGAAGGGGGCTTCTTCGGTGAAATTTATATGGAGCATAAAAAGGTGTTTCAGATAAAACTTCTGAAACTGAAAGGGGATGAAATAAGAGAACTGTTTGCTGTAGATACATCTGCAAATGTTCTCAGGACAATGCATTTTGATCCGGATTCGGGGATTTCCGAAGAGAATTTTGTGAGAAAATAATGGGAATACAGAGATTTAAGAATCATCCGATCATTCATGAATTCAACGGTTTGAAGAAGTTTTTCAGAAAAAATGAAACTGCAATTTCCAGACAGAGAATTCAGGATTTCAAAAATTTTGTGACTATGATCCAAAGTTCAGGTGATGAAGTTGCTTTTGATATGATGGGATCAGTAAATTTCGGTCAGGCGACTGAAAGCTCAGATACGGATATAGTCATCTATATGAACTGTGATACAGGAAGAATTGGTGACTGTGATCCGGAAAACTGCTCTCGCCTGGAACTCTATAAAAATCTTCTTTTGAACAGCCTGGTATATGAGTATACTGCGGACACATATCCTGTACAGGTAGTGGACTGCATTAATCTGAATCAGATAGACTATGATCTGAAAATTAAAAATGTGAACTCAATGGCTCTCATTAAATTCGGTTTTTACAGATCGATCTGCAGAGGAGTCAACAGGAAACTTCTGCATAAATATGAAGTTCGTCTCGACAATGATCCTGAACTCTGTTCTGTCATTGAAAATTCAATTGCAGACTGTTTTTTCGGACTGATTCATTCCAATTCTCATTCCTATTCATTTCGCAAATATATGGAACGGATGGAAGACAGAGGCTTCAAGGTACCGAAGAGTATGGTTGAAAAAATCAATTCTTATCTGAATAAATGATGATTAAAGAACCTGAAATACAGAAAACAAGATTTGATGCACCGGATATTCTTCGAGGGCTTGCTGTTGTATGTATGATTTTTTCGAACATTGCAGGGGAGTCGCTCAATGCTCCTCATCCTTTTATTCTCAGAATTTTCGGATCATTGGCGGCTCCTTTTTTTGTGTTTCTGTCAGGGTATATGCTTGCTTACTCCTATGAAAAATACGGAGACAGTCTGGGATATTTTCTGAAAAGAGGGCTGTTTCTGATCGGTCTATCCTCTGCGATTGATGTTTTTTTCTGGAAATCTTTTCCAATGCTTGCGATGGATGTGCTCTATCTGATCGGTCTTTCCACTGTTCTATTGTACTGGATTTTACGAAGAAGCACATTTACAAGACTCATTTTCATTTCAGCTGCTGTTCTTGCCGCACCGGCCCTTCAGTATATTTTCGGATATGAGAATTCGAATAATTATGTAAACTTATATATTAATGAAAAATTCAATTCAGGTTTTTCGCCTGATTATGCAGTCATTCTGAAAAGATGGATGATTGACGGATGGTTTCCTTTTTTTCCCTGGATTTCATTTTCCATTCTGGGTACAGTTGTCTACGACAGGCAGAGAAACTCGGAAGTATCGGAAGACAGGGTCTATTATTATATCGCTTCCTTCATCGGCCTTATGGGAATTCTGATCTGGGACTTTGAACCCAAGCTTGCCATCAGAGACGGATACACTGAACTTTTTTATCCTCCGACTGTTTCGTATTTTTTATGTTATTTCGGACTGGTGCTCGTCATTTTTCAATGGGTATCGGGAAGAACCTTCGGTATTTCCATGACTCTTTTTCGAATGCTTGGACGCGGTTCACTTTTCTATTATGTTCTTCATTTCGCCTGCATTATTTTTTATATATCCCCTATCTTAAAAAAATGGGGTAGAAAATTTACAATGACTGAGTATCTTTTTGCAGTGTTCTGCGTGATCGGGGCAGCATTTATTTTCAGTTTTGTTCTTGAATGGATCCGCAGGAAATATGAGAACAGGCCTTTTCTTTTAAGAATGCTTATCGGATAAGCCCCCTGTCGAAGTCCTTGAACACAGGGTCGAGTCCTGATTTCCGAATCATATCGGTGATTTCCGGAACTGTTCTTTTGTCTTCTGTTTCAAACTGTTCGAGTGCTTCAATTCCCTGATACCCGCCCGGTTCTGTTTTGGATTCTGCAGAAACGGATGTGACTCCGTACTGAATGACTGCATCTCTGAGGGCCGGTCTTTCTCTTGTGGAAAGTGTGATTCCTAAATCATTAAAATATATCCTAAGTGCAAAAATGTATCTCAGAAACTCTCTGTCTGTCACATTGTGTTCTTTTGAGAAATTTCCCTCTGCATTTTTCAGTCTGGGAAGCGAGACCTGAATTAGACTTCTCCAGTATTTTTTCTGAAGATATTCTGCATGAAGCCCGAGAAAAAACATTTCTCCAAGGCTGTCTGAAAGCCCCAGAAGCGCTCCAATGGACATTCTTCTGAATCCTGCCTGTCCGCCTCTGTCCGGTCCTTCCAGACGGTACTTCATATTTTTTTTCATTCCCCGAATATGGTACTTTTTATAATTTTCGGGATGATATGTTTCCTGATAAAGTGCCAGTCCCTCGGCCCCCGACTGAATGATTTTTTCATAGTCGTCTGTATCCATCGGATAAATTTCTATCGAGACAGAAGGAAAGTAAGAGTTCAGAAGACTGATCGAATCTGCAATATACGATAACGGTGTCTTCGAATAGTCTTCTCCTGTGAGAGCGAGAACCTGTCTGATTCCCTTGGAATGAATGATTTCCGCTTCTTTGACAAGTTCAGATTTATTGAGTGTGATCCTAGGGAGTTTATTTTCAAAACTGTATCCGCAGTACAGACAGGATGATCTGCATTCATTTGAAAGATAGAGAGGCATATAAATCTGGACTGTGTTTCCGAATCTCTGTCTTGTGATTCTTCTGGCAAGTTCTGCCATCTCAGAAAGCAATCCGTCTGCACCGGGAGAAATCAGGGCGAGATAATCTTCAAACATCATTCTGCCTCTGAGAGCATTCGAGAGCGCCGTTTCTGCATCTTTTTTGGTAAGGTTTTTTATCTTTTCCGATTCTGTACGGAAATCATAATGCTCGTATATCTCAGTGAACATCAGCTTCCTAGAATGTTTTTCAAAGGACTAGAAGGATCTGCCTTGAGTTCTGATATCCTGCTTTCACCTGCCGCACGGTACAGATAGGAAAGTCTGCCGGCTTCGACAGCCAGCCGGAATGCATAAGCAATCTGCACAGGATCTTTTGCCGTTGCAATTGCTGTATTTACCAGAACCGCAGCGGCTCCCATTTCCATTGCTTCTGCTGCATGACTGGGTTCACCGAGGCCTGCATCCACCACAACCGGTATGCCTGAGGTATGAATGATGATTTCCAGATTCGCTTTTGTTCTGATTCCCTGATTGGAACCGATCGGGGAGCCGAGAGGCATCACAGAAACGCACCCGGCATCTTCTAGATGTCTGCAAAGTATCGGATCAGCATTGATATAAGGCATAACTTTGAATCCTTCTTTTACAAGAATCTCTGCAGCCTTCAGTGTTTCTATCGGATCAGGAAGAAGAAATACAGGATCAGGAGTGACTTCAAGTTTCAGCCATTCGCCTGCACCGAGGGATCTCGCAATCCTTGCCACTCTGACTGCTTCTTCTGCATTTCTTGCTCCGCTTGTGTTCGGGAGAAGGATGACACTGTTTCTGTCTATATGCGAAAGAATATCGTCTTCCGGGTTTTCCAGATCCACTCTTCGAAGAGCAGCTGTCACCATTTCTGTCCCGGATGATTGTATTGCTTTTTTCATTATAGAAGAGGAGGAAAATTTTCCTGTTCCGAGAAATAGTCTCGAATGAAAATTTCTTCCTCCTAACTGCAGAAGATCGTCCGTCATACTGCCTTCTGCACTTTCCTTGAGAAATTTTTTGCTTCTTCTAGTTTCAGCGAAAGAAGTTTGGATACTCCAGGTTCCTCTGCGGTCACTCCGAAGATTGTGCTTGCGCGTGAAATAGTGGGAGGAGCGTGAGTGATCACCACAAACTGACTCTTGTCCTTGAACTTGTCCAAGATCTGACAGAATCTGATCTTGTTTACCTCATCGAGAGCTGCATCAATCTCATCGAGAAAACAGAAAGGGGAGGGTCGCACCATATAAATTGCAAACAGAAGTGCAATCACTGTCATTGATTTTTCTCCGCCGGAGAGAAGTTTCAGATTCTGCACATGTTTTCCTGGCGGCTCTGCGATGATTTCTATCCCGGAATTCAGAGGATCAGTTCTGTCGGAAAGCACAAGTCTTGCACTTCCCCCGTTGAACAGAGTGGAGAATGTATCCTGAAAATTTCCCTGAATGATTTCAAATGTCTCTATGAAAAGTTTTTCAGACTCTGAATTGATTTCGCGGATGACTTTTTCAATATCAGCCTTGCTTTTTTCAATGTCGTCTCTCTGACCCTTGTGATGATCGTAAATTTCCTTAACATTTCTGAATTCTTCAATTGCAAGCGGATTGATCGAACCCAGAATCTGTATTTCAGATTTGATCTCTCTCATCTTGGATTCTTCCGCATCCTGCTTCAGAGTCATTCCTGATTTTTCCTGCTCCAGATCCTGATCTGTAATGGAATAATCATTATAAAGTTCTTCCTGAAACGCCTCCATCTGAGTTTTCTGAGAGGAATTCTTTCTTTCCAGTTCAGAAAGAAGGGGAAGGAGACTTTTGAATTCTTCCTGATCCTTTCCTGTGGAAGACTTTAGATTCTGAATCTCAGAAGTCAGATTCTTCAGATCGGTTTTTTCTGTTTCCAGAATCTTGCTGATATTTAAAAATTCATTATAAGATTTTTCAATCTGTTCTTCGAGCTGAACAACCTCATTTTCATAGGCAGTCTTTTTTTCACTGATGGCTGTCAGTGATGCTGCTACAGAATCATATCTTTCCTTAGTTTCAGTGATGTTTTCAATCAGTTTGACCCTGCCTGCATCGAGGGAGGTTCTTCCTGTTCTGCTTTCGAGAAGCTGTTTTTCCAGACTGTAGACTTCTTCTTTCAGCTCGGAAATATTTTTTCTTTTTTCTTCAGATTCCGACTGAAGAGTGCGGATATCGGAAAGAAGCTGTTCATTCTGAAGAATCAGCTCCTCAATTTCCGAATCCAGAGATTCTTTTCTGGCAAGCATCCCTTCCTTGTCAAATACGATGTCTCTGAATACATCTTCAAGTTCGAGGAAATTCTTCAGATTTTCCTTGTAGTCTCTGAATGAAAAATTTTTCAGAAGTGTTGTGCTGTCGGGTGATTCCGAGGCATGAATCAGATCATCCAGAAATCCCAGAAGATAGTTTTTCAGTTCTATTCTTTTGGACTCTCCTGATACAGCGTCCTTTTTCTTGGACTCAATCTGCTGAATCAGATTCACTACGATTTCTTTTACATTTTCGCGGAGGATGATGAGGGATTTTTCTTTTTCTCTGACAGTCAGTTCATAGGTCTGAATTCTGTTCTGAAGATCGGACAGTTCAGATTCCAGAGCTGCTTTCTTCTGTTCCTGCTTATTAATGTTTCCCTGAGTCAGTTCTTCTGTTTCCTGAAAACTCCGGATGGAATCTTCCAGACTGATTTTTTCATTTTCCAGTCTGTCAAGTTTTGCCCTGTCCGTCTCCAGATTTTTTGTCTGCTCTTCCATACGGAAAACATATTCCGCAATCATACTCTTGTTCTTTTCTATCTTTTCCTTCAGAATATCTTTCTGTGAAAGAAAATCCAGAAGCTGTCTGTCAATTTCAGAAATCTTTCTTTCCGCTTCCTGTCTTGTCTGTTCAAGTTCTTCGAGTTTCCGGGAATCTTCAGACATACGGTTCATTATATCATCATTTTTTTTCCTGACTTCTTCCAGCTCCGTTTCCGTCTTTTTCTGTCTGTTTCTGATCTGTCTCCATTTCAGATAACGCAGATTTTTGTCCGTTTCCGCCAGAGAGTTTTTCAGTTCAAAATATCGTTTTGCCTTCTCTGCCTGTCTCTCTTTGAGCTCGAGTTCTTTTTCCATTGAAGACATTATGTCTGAAATTCGAAGCAGGTTCTGTGCAGTGTACTCCAGTTTCTTTTCAGTTTCCATTCTGTCGGACTTGAACTTGGAAATCCCGGCTGCCTCATCAAAAATCGCTCTTCTTTCTTCCGGTTTGGAATTCAGGATTGCATCCACTTTCCCCTGTTCCATGATGGAATAACTGGATTTTCCGACACCTGTATCCATCAGAAGCTTCTCTACATCTTTTCTCAGAGATCTTGCATTGTTGATGAAGTATTCATTTGACTGGTCAGGATAAATTCTTCTGGTAATTTTTACAGTGGGGAAATCAATATGAAATATCTTTTTGGAATTGTCTAAAGTGAGAGAAACCTCTGCAAAACCGCCTGCCTCTCTGGATTCAGAGCCGTGGAAGATGACATCTTCCATTTTGTCCCCTCTGAGTCCTTTGGCCGATTTTTCACCGAGCACCCATTTGACTGCGTCTACAATGTTTGATTTACCGGAACCGTTCGGTCCCACAACTGCAGTAAATCCAGGATCGAACGAAAGTTCAGTTTCGTCCGCGAAAGTTTTGAATCCAACAATATTCAGGCTCTTTAAATACATTTTTTTATATGTCCCAAACCAATTTTATACGATAAAAGGAAATCACAAGAAATTATTATGTCTCTAAATAAAAAACCTGATTTTACCGATGAGATTTTTGAAAGAAAACCCTATCTAAGACTCTATTTTTCGCGGAAACTGTTTGGAAATACGGAACTTTCTCTGGCACCGAACGGCTCCGGTTATTTTCTGAAAGCAGACGGGAGAGCGATGGCGAGTTCCGTTTCTCCTGTAAAACAGGCGGAAAGAACTGCAGCTGAAGCCTTTTCTGAAAATTCTTTAGTCATTCTTCTTGGACTCGGAAATCCTCATATTGCTGAAATTCTGAATGAAAGACTGGAGGAAGGAAGAACTTTTCTCATCATTGAACGCAATTTTGATGCAGTGTCTGCTCTCTGGGACATTTCACTGAAAAATATTCTGAATGTTCCCGGGCGTCATGTTTTTGCAGGCGAGGAGGCAGAGATTCTTCTCTGGAATTATCTGGAATCACTTTCAGCAGAAAAACTGGACTCAGTGAAATTTTTCAGAAATCAGTCAGATATTTTATATTATAAAGATTTTTACAGAGAGATCGAGGAAAAGATCAACAGAGTCTTTTCTTCCAAAATGAGTGATCTTCTCACAAAGTTCGAATTTGAACGGATCTGGGTGAGGAACACTTTAGTCAATACAATTCATTTTCATTCCTCTCCGGTGAAGAGAACAAGGATCAGATCACTCGAAAATAAATTTTCAGGAAGCACTGCAGTTCTTGTATCTGCAGGCCCAAGTCTTCGCCGTCAGTGTTCTCTTCTGAAAAAATACAGAGACAGAGTTTTCATCTTTTCCTGCGATACCTCGATGAAGGTTCTTCAGAAATTCGGAATCATTCCTGACGGAGTGATGACCCTCGATGCACAGAATCATTCCTTCTTTCATTTTCTCGGAGAAGACTTTTCTGCGATTCCTCTTTTTGCGGATCTTGTCACGTCTCCCAGACTCATCCGTTCCTTCAATTTTCTTTCAGTAGTCCACAGTGCGACTGCGAAATACAGAATCGATGCAGAGGGAAATGCAGTGAGAGAAACAACGGCAGGTACAGAAATTTCTGAAAAATTCATCGGCCCTGCGGGGGATCTTCAGTCCGGAGGAAGTGTTGCAACGAGTGCCTTTGATGCACTTCGGTTTATGGGATTTTCTCAGGTTTTCCTCGCAGGTCAGGATCTTGCCTATACAGGAAGAGAAATTCATTCCACTGGTACACATCATAATGAAAGATGGCTTACTCTTGTATCCAGAAAAAATTCACTTGAAAAAATCAATGAGGCCGTTGTCCGAAAAAGAAATACAAAATATGTTGAATCCGCACAGGGCGGAACAGTGCTCACAGACTATGTTCTGAATCTGTACAGACACTGGTTTGAGGAATCTGCAAAATCAGTGAACTTTCCTGTATACAATATTGCAGGAGCAGGGGCCAGAATCATGAATATGGAAAATATTTCCGAAGAAGCCGCAGAACAGAAATTTTCGGAACTGCAGTCTCACGGATACTACTGGAAGAATTTTTCTCCCTGGCAGAAGGGTGGAAAAGAATCTTCCAATGCAGAAGCGGAAGAATTCATCCTCTCTGAAATCACTGAACTTTTTTTGAGACTTGAAGAATGGAAAAAAGAAGACTATCCGTCCATTGAAGCAGAGTGGGGTATCCTGAAAAAAGAAAAAAAACATATATCATCATTATTCCGAAAAACAGAAATCTACATATTCAGACATTCCTCTGTTTTGACAGCAGAGAAGAAAAAAGAACTCTTTCTAGAAGCCGCAGAAAAAGAACTCAGACTGCTTAAAAGGGCAGTAATCGGGGCACTGGGTTGAAGATTGTCGGAATTGATTTTTCTACGGATCCTAAAAAATGCGGAATTGCATTCGGTGAAGTTAAGGATCAAGTATGCACTTTAAAAGAAGCATTCTGTCTGAATGATGAAGAACTTATAGTCAAAAAAATACAAGAATTCATCAAATCAAATTCTGCCTTGATCGCGATTGATGCTCCTTTAGGCTGGCCGGCATCTATGGGAAAAATTTTGTGTGATCATACTGCCGGGGAGAAAATTTCAACAGAGGCAGATAAACTTTTCAGCAGAATTACGGATCGATTTGTCAGGAAGAAAACCGGCAAGAAACCTCTGGATGTCGGTGCGGATAAAATTGCAAGAACTGCTCACGGTGCATTAAATTTTATACACGAAATATACCATAATATTTCACTTGCTGGAAAACCGGGGTATTTTGACGACAAGACTTATGCTATTGAAGTTTATCCTGCTGTTACATTGATTCAGCACAAAATTCTGAAAGTAGGCTCAATGGCGGCGAAGTCCAAATTTCCTTCTTATAAGGGAAAAGAGGAGGCAAATAAAAAAGAAAGAAAAAGGATAATCGATAAGCTTACATATGCTTATTCTGACGTTGTCTTTGATTGCTGGCAAGAAGGAAATGAGGTCTGCAATGATCACATATTGGATGCAGTAATCTGCGTTCTGGCTGGATTCGATTTTCTGAAGTCTGATGTGTATCACCTGAAAAACTTGACGGTGGGGAACCTTAACACTATCAAAAAAGAAGGATGGATCTGGTTCAAGAAGAACAAATCAATAGCATAGCGAAATCAGTGATCCGCCTTCGACAACGGCTCCGTGCAAGCTCCGCGTGAACCCCCTTTAAAATACAGCATAGAGCTAAAGAGAAATATGGATTCTCTGCTAATCTGCATAGAAACGGCAGTAATTTTTTCTTGCATTTTACTTAAACAGCAGTATACTGTCAATGGATCATTCGGAGCCTTATATGAGTATTTCATTTACTGTCGGAATAGTGGTCATCATTACATGGGGGATCTATTTTATTGTTATTGGAGCTTCCGGAGTAATCGCGGATAAGGTAGCAAAGAATTTGAAAGAAGAGCGGCCTAAGTAAAGAATTATACAATTTTCGAACCAAATCGCCAATCGCCAATCGCCAATCGCCAATCGCCAATCTATATTATAATGATCTTTATTCTAAGCACTCTTTTCTTAAAATGAATGAATCTGTCTGGGCGGAATCTCGAGAGTTCGAGTTCATATATTCTTCCGTTTACGACTGTGTTTTTTTCAAAGCCCAGATTCAGATATCTTGTGCTTTTGTATGTTCCGATTCCTCTGCAGCATTCACAGTGGATGTCTGAGCCTCTGCACTCGGGGCAGAGAATTCGGACAGTAAGAGGGATTCTGACTGAGATTCTGGAATGAAGTTCTTCCTTTCTGAGGCAGAGATCGAAGTCATGACTGATTCCTGTGATTTTTTTTCTGTCTTTTGTCCTGATGCCGTTTTTCAGAAGTCCGAGTCTTGCGAATTTGGAAAGTTCTCCTGTAAATCTGAGTCTTGATTCCGGAAGAATCAGAGTGTTTCTGTCCGAGCTGAATTTTTCCTTATAGAACCTGTCATAGATTTCTCTTTCCGTCCCGCAAAGAACAGAGTAGGCGGAATGAATCTTTTCAAATTTTTCCCTGCTTCCAGTGTTTCTGTTGTCGGGATGATAGATTTTTGCGAGCGCGCGAAACGTTTTTTTGACCAGGTCTGTACTTGTTCCGAACGGAATATTCAGGGACTCGTAATGATCAGTGAAAGACTCAGCCATAATGTCTTTTCAGATAAAGCACTGCATCTGCAAACTTTCCTTCCAGTAATACACCGCCCGATTTTTCGATGGAAAATTCCAGCATCAGATTGACTGTGTTTCCGAAATCCTCGTTCAGAAGATATCCGTCCTCATCTATTCTGTATCCGCTTTTATGAGGGAATGTTCTGATTTTTTCAGCCGCATTTTCGGGAAGAGGGGAGAGCCTGTTTCTGTATCCCAAAATAATTTTATCTGTGGAAAATCCATATCCGATTTCCCAAGCTGTCCCGTCATCAATGCAGGCACCTCGAAAAGAATTGCAGTCCGCAATGATGAAGTCGCACTTTCTGATCAGTTCCATATTCGACAGAAATATTTCCCTTGCACGCTCAATCCCGCCTGCTGCAGTCGAAACATTATCGAAAGGAGTGAGTCCCTCAAATCCGTGTTCTCTGCAGATCTCCGAATACTGACTCAGCATTTCCCTTGCATTCGGAAGGAAAACCGCCGGTCCTGCGATATAGATTTTTCTTATTTCATGCCGATGTGTCATTTTTCTTTTTTCTCAGTCTTCTGATATAGAATGCAAGCCCCATTGCATTGATTCCTGCGTCAAGTGCAGTCTCTTCGAGAACAGTTTTTCTGTCCATTCCAATCTGATCTGCTTTTTTATTAAAAAATTCTTTCCAGAATGTTTCAAAATAAGTCTGAAGATTATCATCACTGATATTATCTTTTTCTGCAAGAATGCAGGATTTTCGGATCTCTTCGATGTCTTTTTTGAGTATTTCAGAGACAGTCTTAAGTTCAGTGATCGGTCCGAAATGAGTCAGGTATGCTTTTTCTGCTCCGGTTTCAGTGATCAGATCAAACGATTTCAATGCCTCATCGGGTTCAAAGTCAGTCGGTGTAGTCGTAGGAAAAATCAGAATATTTTTTTCACGGCGAAGACTCGTGTATGCAATCCCGAATGAATCTCCTGTGAAGACTGAATTTGACTTGGAATCATAAATGACAAAATGATGATTTGCATGACCCTTCGTATAAATGAATCTGAGTTTTCTTTTTCCCCAAGGCAGCTCCTCTCCGTCCTTCATGATTCGGATTCTCTTTTCTGCGACAGGCTCTATGTTTCCATAAAGTTCTCTGAATTTTTTTTCTCCGTACACTGCAATGGAGCTCTGAATAAGTCTTTCCGGACTGATCAGATGAGTCGCTGTCTTAGGATGCACAAGCACAGTCGCATTCGGGCAGTGTTTCAGAAGTTCGGATGTTCCTCCCGCATGATCGAGATGCACATGTGTAATGATGATATATTTTACATCCTGAGGTTTTCTTCCGGATTCTTCGAGTGACCGTAGAAGACGGGGTACAGCGTACGAAGTGTTTGTTTCCACAAATGCAGATTCATTTCCTTCATGAATCAGAAATGCGGCTGCAAGATTTTCTTTTACATATCTGCAGTCTATTGTCCTTACTTCAGACTCTTTCAGATACTTCTCGATTTCTTTCCTGAAAAGAGGGAACATCTTCATGTAGACATCTTTTTTGAAAGGTACGATGCTGTTTACAACATCATTATAATCCATGAAACGGACACTCAGGAATTCCTGTTCGTGAACCTGCAGATTGCAGTCTTCCGCTTTTCCGTTCCAGAAATACAGAAACCATTTTTGGGTCTGCCCTTTGTATTTTTTCAGATGAGCCGGAATGTCTTCCGGGAAATCATAATTCAGCCAGTCCGGAAATTCAGATACTAGTTCTGCACTGTTGATTCCTGTCTCTTCATAAAGTTCTCTTTTTCCTGCAAATACAGGATCTTCCCCTTCATCGATTCCGCCCTGAGGGAACTGCCAGGCTCCAGGATACTGAATTCTTTCTCCGACAAGAACCTTTCCTTCTCTGTTGAAGACGACAACTCCGGTGTTCTTTCTGTAGGGTTTCATGATTTTATCCTGTTTTTCTTTCTAAATTTAATGATTTTTTCTTCGAGAATTCTGAGCTTGTAGAAAAGTTTGACCAGTTTTTCGCTGAGAATATTTCTGACCTTGATATTCATATCAGGAAGGGTGAAATGAAAGAATACGATTTCATTTTTCAGAGGAAGGATCTGCATATGAGTGAACAGATTGTCTCCGACTCCGTTGTGATGATAGGCTTCCACATTTTTTCCCTTCTTGAATATATGAAGTCCGAGTCCGTAATAAAAACCGGTCTTGTCTTTTTTAGGAGGAAGAAAAAGTTTTTTCAGAGAGGATTTTTCGAGAAGCCTTTTTCCTTTCCATACTCCCTTGTTTTCAATCATTCTTTCGATTCTGAAAAGATACACCGGAGGGATGTGCAGTCCTGTAGACCCGTCGAAGCTGTTGACAAACTGATAGTCTTCAATCTCCATCGGTTCAAAAATCTCATCTCTGAAATTCTGCCAAAGAGGTTTATCTGTGAGTACCTCAATGATTTTTCCTGCAAGACTGTAATTATAATTTGAATACTGATATTTTTTTCCGGGAACACTGTTCAGTTCAGGCGGATTGAATTCTTTTTCTTCGAGAGTGTACATAAATGAGGATTTCGGGCCCTCGTAAGGAATGCCCGATTTATGAGTCAGAAGATCTCTGATCGTCAGCTTTCTGTTCATTACATACTGTGATTCTGAATAGACCCCGGGAAGATATTTGTCCACTGGATCGCTGATTTTCAAAAGTCCCCTTTCGGAAAGTTTCAGGAGTATGAGAGATGTGATATGTTTGGTGACTGAGGCAAGTCCTGCAGGAGACTTGATGTCAAGTCCTGCGTTCACCTCATAAATTTTTGTCTTCCCTCTCACAAATACAGCATAGAGACTGCCTACATCTCCGTTTTCAAGATAGTCAATGTACGCGTCTCGGATATCGTCTTCCACTGCCTTCCTTTCTGAAATCAGTTCTGCTCCTGTTTCTTTTTTTTTCGGTGTACCGACAGGTTTCTTTTTTTCAGCACTGAAAGCAGATGAATTCAGCAGGATCAGAAATGAAATAATCAATATTCTTATCATATTGAACTTCCTGTTTCCGCTGCCTGATTTTCCCGGAAGGGTGGAGTGAATATTCCCATTCCGTTCGGACGTGAGAATTTTCCCTGTTCTCCGAAATTGGCCGCAGTTTCCGTGAGTTCTTCTTCTGATTTAG
The DNA here is from genome assembly GCA_052033835.1 of Spirochaetota bacterium. GTDB lineage: Bacteria > Spirochaetota > Leptospiria > Leptospirales > Leptospiraceae > DAORDI01. The sequence goes on along the minus strand of JBPOJG010000425.1, from coordinate 10,707 downwards.
CATTACTCCTCACCGTTTTTTCCTTTTCAGGGAAAGTCTCCACATAAAGAGACTGAGAAGGATAAGCAAAAGTGACTCCGATTTCTTCAGCCAGATGCATGATTTCCACGTAGATGTTCTGACGAAGTTCAATGTCCTCAGGCCAGTCCTTTGTATCTGCATAAAAATGCATAATGATTTCCAGACTTGAATTTTTCATTGCACTGAATCCTACGATCATTGTATCCTGATTTACAATCGGTCTTTTTCTGAGAATATTTTTTATGCCTTCGAGAAATGCTTCCATTTTGAGGGATGAGGTATCGTAAGTCAGATCCAGTGTGACGTTGGTCCTTCTGCACCGTCTCATTCCCATATTGTTGATGTTTGCAGATGCCACTGTGGAGTTCGGAATCGATACGATGGAATCATCCCAGGTTCTGATTCGGGTGGATCTGAATCCGATTTCCTCTACCGCTCCTTCAGCAGAACCTATGATGACATGATCTCCTACAAGAAAAGGCTTATCGAGAAAGATCATCACCGATCCGAACAGATTCGCTGCAGTGTCCTTTGCTGCAAGAGCAATTGCGAGACCTCCGATTCCGAGACCTGCAAGAATGGAAAGCACATTGATTCCCATATTCTGCACACAGAGAAGAATGCTCACAGTGACTGCGGTGAGCTTGATGGACTTGCTCAGAAGAGGCACAAGCTGTTCGTCCAGAATACTTTTGGTCTGTTCCGCTCTTGTTTTCAGAAAAAGAGTGAAGACATCACAGAGTCTCGAAACCAGAAAAATAAAAGCATAACCGAAAACGGCCTTCAGAATGAAACTTAAGATTGTGAATGCTTTTCCCTCAATCCCTGACATATAGAGAAGAATGAACCAGAATCCGACTGCAAGCAGGTACCCGCCCGGTACGACAGCTGCAAGAATCACTCTTTCATCCCAATCTCCCGGAGTTTTTCTGGCAATTCGGATCAGTATATAAAAAAACATTCTGGAAAAATACCTTATCATTAAACCGAGAAGAAAACCTGCAGGAATTCCTATCCACTGCCAGAGCTGAAGTGAAAAATATTTCTTCTGCGACCAGGCAGGGAAAAGTCTGTCCTCCCAGGGGGTGGAGTAGCCGGCTCCGTTTCCCGTTCCTGTCAGATAAGCCATATGTTTTGTCTTTTTATAGAACTCTTCTGCTCTCTGTACTGTGTCAGGGCTGAACAGAAACTCTCCTTCTCTGTCCCCGGAAGACACTCTCAGCAGTGTAATTTCTGTTTCGGGAACCACCCATTTCAGGATGACAGAAGAACTGCTTTCTGAAGGAATCAGTTTCCAGTCAGGAGCATAAATTCTGTCGAGCACTTCTTTCAGAAATACTGCACTCTGTTTTCCTTTTTCAATCCTGATGATTGTAGGAAACTCTTTTGTATCCAGACATTTCACTGCTTTTTCGAGTTCGGCTTCCGCTCTTTCATCCTTGTTCTTCAGATGCATACTGTATCCGTTCATGGAATCGAGAAACACTTTCAGGGTTTCAGAAGGACTGCCGAGCCTCTGAGGAGTCAGAGGGTTTTCCGAGTATAATGATAATGTAATGAATGAAAATATAATGATAAAATGCTTCAAAGAATTCTCCTGTCAGACAAGACCGTCGTCAATGAGCTGCTGAAAATGATCAGTGATCGTTTTTTCCACATCAGTAAAAATGAGTCCCAGATCTTTTTCTGTAAAAGATCTGTCGAAACTCACCGACACGCCTATGTTTTTTTCAATATAACTTCTGCTGAATCCGAGGAGCGGTCCCACAAGCCAGATAAGAAAGAACGGAACCTTCATCCCGGGGAACGGATACTTTGATCCGAATTTTTTTTTCAGTATGCCTGCAATTTCCAGAAGTTCCAGTGAATCGGAACAGATGATATGCCTGCCTGAGGCATCTTCCCTGAACCCGGCCAGAATATGAGATCTGGCAACGTCTCTCACATCAGTGATTCCGAACCAGAGTTCAGGAACTCCGAATCTGTAAGTTCCGTTTCCAAGCATGATCATTGTGCTGATGCTTGTGGAATCCGTTCTTTTTGTAAGGGACGGCCCCAGAACAAATGCAGGATTGATCGCAATCAGATCCCATCTGCTCTGCTCAGATACAATTTTCCAGGCTTCCTCTTCTGCAATTTTTTTGGAATAAGAATAAGGATTATGGGAAATGGAACTTGTATCGTTCCAGTATTCTTCAGTGAAGGTTTTGTTCTTGGTCAGTTTTATATCTGCATTGTCGCCGTAAATAGATGCACAGCTTGAGGTCAGAACGACTCTTTTGACTGACGGACTTGCATTGACTGCACCCAGAACATTTCTAGTGCCTTCGAGGGCAGGGGTGACAAGTTCTGTTTCCGGATCTTTGATTCCAGTCACAAAAAATGGAGATGCTGTATGGATGACAAGTTCACATCCTTCCATGGATTCCATGAAAGAATTTCTTCGGAGAAGATCGGCCTCAAACACTTTCAACCGCCCCTTCGAAGATTTTGCAGCAGTTTCGAGATGTGCAAATCTGTCTCTGTTCTGAACATTTCTCACTGTAGTATGAACAGTATGCCCTTCATCCAGAAGATATTTGACTATCCAGGAAGCGATATAACCTGTTCCCCCGGTCACTAAAATCGGTTTCGATCCGTCTATTTTCACCATGAATCAATTTCTGCAGGACTAAAAATCATTGCAAGAGGTTTTCAGAGGAAGAGACTTCGCGTTAAGGGAACAGGACTTGACAGACAAGAGGCAGAAAGCTAATCCCTGTGTCTCCGCATTCCCCGTGGTGAAAAAAAATGAATTGACCCTCTGCTTTTTTTCTTTTGACTGAAACCTATGAAAACGATCGAAGAAAGAATGGCAGGCTATTCTGCCTATCACAGACACCCCAAGAATAAGCTGACTCATTTTTTCGGAGTTCCGATGGTATATTATTCCCCTTTGATAGCGATTGGATGGGTGCAGATTCCGGCTTTCGGAATGCAGATCTCTCTGATCTGGCCTGTCTTTGCGGCAGTGATGATCTGGTACTTCACTCTCGATCTGATGCTTGCGTCAATTATGGCAGTCATTTCTCTGCCTGTTGTATATGCCTGCTGGCAGGCCTCTCTTCTTCCTTTCCATGAGTCTCTGACTCTTGTCATCGCAATCAATATTGTCGGATGGGCAATACAGCTTCTGGGGCATTATTTCGAGGGCAGAAGACCTGCACTTGTGGACAATCTGCTTCAGGCTCTGATGGCTCCTCTTTTTCTGATTGCAGAGGTACTTTTCCATTTCGGAATCAGAAAAGAACTCGAAAAAGATGTTATGGAAAAAGTAAGAACATATGTATTTCCGAATGACAGGCAGACAGTCTGATTGAACAGATTTTTACTCATCTTCTGCATCCTTCTTTCCGGATCAGTTCATTCCGATGATTTTTATTCCTACGAGGAGATGCTCGGCAGAGCAGAATACTATCTGGAATGGAAGGATATCATTTCTGAAGATGCAGGCAATGAAAAAATCATTATAAAAGATCCTGCATTCCGTCTTACTGAACATTACAGGATATCAGAAGAAATTCTCGGAAAGGCGGATGTCAGATTCGAGAAGAAAGATTACCGATTTTACAGACTCAGGGGAAAACTCTACAGACGCACTGGACGGGGTCCGCTCGCAGAAAAAGACTTTGAGACGGCTCTGGCAATGAAACCGGAAGATACGGAAACCTCTCTTGCCCTTTTTGAAATCTGCCTGGAGGATGAAAGACCTGCTAAGGCATTTGACTATGCAAGGATTCATCTCGCAGAAAATCCGGAGAACAGAAAGGTCAGATATGAAGCACTGATTCTTTCTGCAAGACTCGGGGACAGAAAGTACTTTAAGTATGCTGCAGAAAAACTTCAGAAAGGAAATTCTACTGAAGAGGAAGAAAAACTGCAGAAAAAACTTTCAGAACTTAGAACACAGAAAAAATATTCAGAATGTTCTCTGGAGTCTGAAATGGGACTCCTGCATTTCCCTCTCTCTGAGAATTTATACAGAACTGCATTGCAGTGTACAAAAGAGACGGATATTTCTCAAAAGAAAACAGGCAGACTTCTTCTGAATGCAGCTGTTCTTTTTCCGGAAAAAAGAAAACATCTTCTGGCATATTCAGAATATCTCAAAAAAATGAAAAAATATCCTCATGCACTGAATGTGCTCCGTAAGGTGTTTTCAGATTCACTTAATAAGGACGGAGAATCCTATGATCGGGAAATCATCTTTCTATTGAGAAATGTATATACTGCGATGGGAAGGGAAAAGGATGCCTATGCATTAAGTCTGATTTCAGAATCTTCAAGGGTGAACAGAAAACTGGATTCCGCAAAACTTCTGCAGACATACGGGATTTATGAAAACAGGGAAACTCTTCTCCTTCTGATACACAGTCTGAAATCAGAAAATGATTCTGCTCTGGCAGAAAAATACACAGAACTTCTCAGAAGAAGAGATGAAAAAATGAGTCATACTGAATTTACAGGAATTTTTCCTGTTTTTGTTTCAGAATAAAAGGAAAAATCCTTTACCTGAAATCTGAAGATTCGTCTAAATTAAGTATGAATCTGAATGTTAGAACTTTCTTTGCTGTATCCTTCGGAGCTGTTGTGCTCCTGCTCATTTATATGCTTGTTGCCACTCCAGGCTCATCTTCCAAAAGAAAAAGAATTAAAGCAGAGAAACTTGGCTCGGCTCTTTTCGGAGGCGGAACCGGTGCAGGGGATTCAGATTCTGCCTGCAGGGGATGTCGGGTAAAGGCCGGCAGTTCCGTATTTGATGACGAATTCACTAGAGTCGGAGTCAATTTTGATGTTCAGGAAGATTCCAAAAAAGATCCGTCAAAGGGAGAGGCACCGATTGACCCTAGAACGGGAAAACCTTATGACGATGCCACAATGGAAGAATTTGACAGACTCCGTGAACTGTTCCCGTCGAATGAACTGATTCCGAAAAGGTTCAATCCGGAAGACAAGGCCGCAAAAGCACAGGCAGAGCAGGAATACAACAAGGCAATCGCAGCTGTTTCGAGCGGAAATCCTTCCAAGGATGATGTTAAACTGTATTATAATAAGCAGATCAAGACAGTCAAGGACAGACTGGAGATCGTGGAATATCTTCTGGATGCACTGAAAGAAGAGGGCGGGGAAGGAGACAAGGACGGTCAGTTTCAAAAAATTATGGAAGGGACAAAGCAGCAGCTGAGTCAGATGGAGACTCAGAAATCAGAAGCATATTCTAAATTCGGAGTCGGCGGAGACTGATTACTCTGTAATATGAAAATATTTTCTGTATTGCTGTTTTTCGCTGTTTCATATCCTTATATAAGGTTTTCTTCAGAAAGAGACCGAAACGAGATTGAACGTTTTGAAGCAGGTCTTGTCGGCTGTAGAGGCGAGTTTAAAGCAGAACATTTTTCGTATATTCTGGAGGCAGATGTTTATAATGATTTTCCTGATTTTGGTGCAGGCAAGTTCTGGGAACAGATGAAAGGCCTGCCCGCCCATCTGAGAATTGCAGGTACAATTTCAATGCTGGGGGAGTCAGGTTATACAAAATGGCTTTTCTTTGATTCCTGGCATCTTGTTTCTGTTCATCAGTCCAGTAATTTTGGATGCGGAGGGATCAGTAAAGAAAAGAGGGGCGAAGACCGCCTTTTTTTTATAAATGGTGAAATAATAAAATTCTTTTAATTTTTGATCATTCAGATTCCCAGGTACGGTTTCCTGTCTTTTCCATTATGACAAGTCCTTTTGTCCATGACGGTGCTTCACCGTTTATTGTTCTGGCCGCTTCAATACTGTCAGGATCGGCCGAAAATCCCAGTCCGTCATATATTCCCAGATTCCCTCCAAGCATTACACTTGTAAGGGCAGTGTGAAAACAGACTCCATTCAGAAATTTTTGAGGAGTATCTTTGAGGGCTGGGAATTTCTCTTTGATTTCTTTTTCGGTATTTGTGCAGATTACTGCTCCAGCCTCATCCAGTTTCATTGGACTTAAGTGAGTCAGACCTAAATCAGAACCCAGATTTGCAAAATTTCCGAGAGCAGTAAAATTTCCCTTCGGTGGAGGCTGACTGACTCCCTGCAGTCCGCAGGTAGAGGTTGTTCCGCAGAATCTGTCTGCATTTAGATTATCAGCAATTTTAGATTTGCATTTCTGATAATTCCCTTTTGTGTTTCTGCATTCAGACTGATAAAGAAGAGTCCTTGCCTCATTGATCCCCAGAGCATTGTAACTGTAGGAATACAATGGATATTCAATTCCTCCAAGTCTGAATCTTCTGGGGGATTGAGATGGACCGAGCTCAGGTACAAAAGTGATCTGGGTGGACGCTCCGCCCATTTCGATGATTCCAAAAGTCTGATGAGCTGCTCCGCCTAGAGTTCCTCTCATAGAATTGACGCATATCCATGCATAAACCCCTTCAAATTCACCGGAAAGGACAAGAGCTCCTTTGGATAAAAATCCGGAATCCTTCAAAGCACTGCTGGTCAGACTCATCAGTTTTGCCTGCCTTTCTGCAAGAAGTCTCCTTACACCTGCAGTTGCTCCCAGATAAATCGGAACATTTCTGATCTGTTTTTCACTCAGTCCCTTCTTCAAAAGAATCTGTTTTCCTGCTGAAAACAGGGGACTCAGATAATCTTTGATATTTTCTGAATTGATCTCACTGTCTTTTTCTTTATTCCTGAGTTCGGAGATTCCCGGCTCAATTTTCATCTGAAGACTTTTGTCCTCATTTCCGATTTCAAATACTTTGGGAATCGAGTCTTTTCCTGAGTTTTCTATCTGATATACTCTTATCCTTGAACCGGAACTTCCTGCATCGATGACAGCTGCATATTCTGCACGGTCACTGCAGTCTGCCATAAATACTGCTCCCGACAGGATAAGGAATTTTGAATATAATGCTAATTTGGGGTTCATCCTTTCTCTCTTTTTAGATATGATTCCTTTCTGCATTGAAAGCAGAACAGGTTTTTCCAGAATTCTATTATCTCCGGAACTCATTGTATATGATTAGACCTATTCACTGCGGTAAAAACTCTTCAAATTTTTTTCTGCTTTTTGTATTTTTCCTTCTGATGATTCGGGGAACATCATCAGAAGGCTCTTCAGCCAAGCACTTTTGTCTTCCTAATTCACCTTACGCAAATAGGATATGAGGTCTAGAATCTGTAATTTTATAAATGTATTAGGAAAATCGAATAGACCAGTAAAAACGGGGTTTGGGGCAGCGGCTTCCAAGCTTGCGGAGCCCCAAGAAATGCCGCCGGCAGGCAAAACTCTAAAAACACCCCATCTGCGTAAGGTGAGTTCCTCTTCCATTGTTCTTTCGATATTCCAGGAGTCATTGCACTGTCGTCTGCAGCATTCGCAGTGATTCATATCAGTCTGCTGCCTGGAGCATATCTTTTTTTTCGGTCAGTTTCCGGATGATTTGAATATGACGGAGAAGTATCGGTGCGTAGAATAAAAGCCTGCATTATTTCATTATTTCGGATTTCATATTTAAATTCATATATATTTTAAATATGAAAAGATACAGAGTATTTCTGTCTGCATTTCACTGTCTGCCTGCGGGACTGTGCGGCGGCAGGACTGTTTTCTGTATTTCTGGTCTTTTGGGGGCTGTTGCCGTTTTTTTCGGTCTGAAATTTTTTTTAAATGGGCGGGAAAAAAATACGAAAACGGTTTGACTTCCGGGAGCTGGAAAATAACTTGGTTTTATCAGCCGAAAGAGCTGACGAGATCTTCGAGGGGGTAGCCGGGAGGCGATCCTGAGGAGATAAAGAACGATCTTATATGAACTGATTGAGGATCACATGGAAACTGTGATCCTTGATATGATGCCGATGCTGATCTTCTGCGATGGAGATCAGCACAAAAAGAATAAAGAATTAAAGTTCGTCGAGGACTGGGGATTGAAAGATTTCCGGTCATTAAGATTTTCCTTCGATCCGCGAGGCGAGAGGGAGAATAAGAGACAGAGCTGAGTTCCGGATAGAACCTGGATGTGCGGAAGTTTTGCACATCCTAAGCCAAAATTTCGAGCGACCGAAGTAGGGGCGGGATAAAACCCGCCTTGAAGAGAAATAGGAAAGAGTCATGGATGTCAGTCCGTGAGTCGAGTAATATGGTCAAGTGAATAAGGGCGTACGGGGGATGCCCGGGCATCGACCGGCGAGGAAGGACGTGGATTGCTGCGATAAGCGACGGGGAGCTGTAAACAAGCTATGATCCGTTGATTTCCGAATGGGGGAACCCGACTGTGAGAAAGACAGTTACACTGAGAAGTGAGCCATACCCAGGGAATTGAAACATCTTAGTACCTGGAGGAAAAGAAATCAAAAGAGATTCTGTAAGTAGCGGTGAGCGAAAGCGGAATAGCCCAAACCTGTGTCCATTAACATGGCATGGGGGTTGTAGGACTCACAGCGCAAGCGAGGAGTTACAAAGCATCAGGATAGAAGAACGGTTTTGGGAAAGCCGGCCAGAGAGGGTGAAAGCCCCGTAATCGAAATCCTTGATGCCTCCTGTGAGGATCCTGAGTACCACGAGACACGTGTAATCTTGTGGGAATCCGGGGAGACCACTCTCCAAGGCTAAATACGAGTCGATGACCGATAGAGGACAAGTACCGTGAGGGAAAGGTGAAAAGTACCGGGGGACCGGGGTGAAATAGAACCTGAAACCGTATGCCTACAAGGTATGGGAGCGCTGTATATGCGTCACCGTGTGCCTTTTGTAGAATGAGCCGGCGAGTCAGTTTACGTTGCAAGCTTAAGACAGAGAATGTCGAAGGCGAAGCGAAAGCGAGTATGAACAGTGCGTTGAAGTAGCGTGGACTGAACCCGAAGCCAGATGATCTATCCATGAGCAGGGTGAAAGTGGGGTAATACCTACCGGAGGCCCGAACCCATGAACGTTGAAAAGTTTTGGGATGACTTGTGGATAGGGGTGAAAGGCTAATCAAATTTGGCAATAGCTGGTTCTCCCCGAAATAGCTTTAGGGCTAGCGTCATATGTTTAGTTACAGGGGTAGAGCTACTGACAGGGCTAGGGGTCCCACAAGATTACCAAACCCTATCAAACTCCGAATACTGTAACTCCAAATATGGCAGTCAGACTGCGAGGGATAAGCTTCGTGGTCGAGAGGGAAACAGCCCAGACCGTCGTCTAAGGCCCCTAATTTTCCGCTGAGTGGAAAAGGATGTGGGGATGCGAAAACAACCAGGAGGTTGGCTTAGAAGCAGCCACCCTTTAAAGAGTGCGTAATAGCTCACTGGTCGAGTGTTCCTGCGCCGAAAATGTATTGGGACTAAGCGGGAAGCCGAAGACACGGACTCACAGCGATGTGAGTGGTAGGGGAGCGTTCTTTCATCCTATGAAGACAGACCGTAAGGACTGTTGGAGGAGTAAGAAGTGAGAATGCCGGCATGAGTAGCGAAAATGGGGGTGAGATTCCCCCACACCGATAGCCAAAGGTTTCCCCGGGAAGGTCAATCCGCCGGGGGTCAGTCGGTCCCTAAGTCGAGGCTGAAAAGCGTAGACGATGGGAATCAGGTTAATATTCCTGAACCTTTGTGGCTGTGTGAAGGAGTGACGGAGAAGGATAGTGTGAGCGGATCGATGGTAGAGTCCGTGAAGGCGGTAGGCGTTGAGATGTGCAGGAAAATCCGCACGTTGAGCTGAGAGCCGGAGGAGCACAGCGGAGCTGTGTGAAGCACATGAATCCATGCTTCCAAGAAACAGCTTCTAAATTTAGGCCACAGAGACCGTACCGCAAACCGACACAGGTTGGCTGGTAGAGAATACTGAGGTGCTCGAGATAACTCACGTTAAGGAACTCGGCAATATACTCCTGTAACTTCGGGAGAAAGGAGCCCTTCGCAAGAAGGGGGCACAAAAATGGGGGTAGCGACTGTTTACCAAAAACACAGGACTCTGCAAACACGGAAGTGGATGTATAGGGTCTGACACCTGCCCGGTGCCGGAAGGTTAAGAGGACTTGTTAGCGTAAGCGAAGCTCGGAATCGAAGCCCCGGTAAACGGCGGCCGTAACTATGACGGTCCTAAGGTAGCGAAATTCCTTGTCGGGTAAGTTCCGACCTGCACGAATGGTGTAACGACTTCCCTACTGTCTCAACGTGAGTCTCGGCGAAATTGTAGTGCCCGTGAAGATGCGGGCTACCTGCGAAAGGACGGAAAGACCCCGTGAACCTTTACTGTAACCTGGCATTGAACTTTGGTTCAGCATGTGTAGGATAGGTGGGAGACTGTGAAATTTGGCTGCTAGGCTGAATGGAGTCGACGTTGAAATACCACCCTTGCTGAACTCGAGTTCTAACCGGTGGAAACAACCACTGAGACATTGTCAGGCGGGCGGTTTGACTGGGGCGGTCGCCTCATAAAGAGTAACTGAGGCGCCCAAAGGTTTCCTCAGCGCGGACGGAAATCGCGCAAAGAGTGTAATGGCATAAGGAAGCTTAACTGTGAGACATACAAGTCGATCAGGTACGAAAGTAGGGCATAGTGATCCGGTGGTTCTGTGTGGAAGGGCCATCGCTCAACGGATAAAAGGTACTCCGGGGATAACAGGCTTATCGCGTCCAAGAGTCCATATCGACGACGCGGTTTGGCACCTCGATGTCGGCTCG
>JBPOJG010000089.1:0-2299 GCA_052033835.1 Spirochaetota bacterium | reverse complement strand
CACTTCCTTGCCTCACTGCAACGTCGGCTGCGCTGTAACGTTGACCGACATCCTCGACTATATCCAGTATGGAAGTTCTTCCGGTTTCTATTAATTTTGGATGACTTTATTGGGATACGCTAAGCGGTTTTCTGGTGACTGGTTTTTAAATAGTATAACAGATAAATGTAAAAGAGTAAAAAAATAGATATATAATAATATGATAAGGATATATATAAAAACAGATATTTCCTGATTTCAGAAAGTTCATTTATTCAAGACGTCTTAAAATAGATTTATTGGTCTGTGCCGGCTGTAATTTACGATTTTTAAAAAGATGAAGATATGAAAAAATAAATTGCAGAAGTAAGCATATATGCTAACAATGGATCTGTGAATGAAATAGAGTTTTTCAGATTTAAGACAGGAGAATGTCCGACTGAAGAGTTTCTGGATTCCCTGCCGTCCAAGATGGCGCAGAAGGTGACTTGGGTGCTGAAAATCATAGAGGAGGGCGACATTATACCGGCCAAGTATTTCAAGAAGCTTGTGAATACGGATGAGATATGGGAATGTCGAGTTTCTTTTGGAAACAATACGGTAAGGCTGCTGGCATTTTTTGACGGACCGAGGAAAATAATTCTGACGCACGGATTCAGGAAGAAGAGTCAGAAGACGCCCCGCCAGGAAATACAGCGGGCGGAAAGATATAAAAGGGAATATTTCGGCTGAGGAGAAATTGTATGAGTGATTTGAAGAAATATATAGAAAAACGCAAGAAGAAGGATTCTGATTTTTCAGAAGGGTATGACATAGGGTACAGCGATTTCAAGATAGGGCTGATGCTGAAGGAACTTCGACTGGAGCATGGGTATACTCAGGAGCAGATGGCGGATAAATTAAAGACGAAGAAGAGTGTAATATCGAGGATGGAGAATCATGCTGAAGATGTGAGGCTGTCGACATTGGAGAAAGTGGCTGAAGTATTGGGAAAGAAAATATTAATAAAGATAGTATAATAAATTATCGGACGTCGGTCAACAGTAGCGCGAGCCGCATCGAACTTTCACGGACTGATGTGAAAGTTCTCGCCCCGAGCCGGCTGGTTCTGGTGGAGGGTCGGTTGCGTTTGAGTAGGGTGCATGCAAGTCCTGCGCCTTCGCCATTGTCACGAAAATTGCTTGCCCTTCATTACGCTTCTGCGAAGCTATTCAGGACAGCAATTTTGCGCGCCAATTTGGCTCAGTCACAGGACTTGCTATTCTGGGATTCGGCTCGGGGACATTGCATTGAGTCTGCGGAAGGTGCGCTTGGGCGCACTTCCTTGCCTCACTGCAACGTCGGCTGCGCTGAAACGTTGTGCGAAAGGAGAGATAATCCTCTGAAAGTATGTATATACAGAATAAATATTTAAAAACTACATTATTGATAATGGTCACATTATATACATTATCCTGCAGATCCTTCGGGAGCATTGATACTGAATTTTATGAAAATGGTGTTTTCCAGCATCCAATAATAACAGATGAAGGAGTCTTCAAAATATCAGCAAATTTAATTCCTAAGGGAAATCTAAATATGCAAAAGGGTTTCGTCGGTTCATTGAAAGGCAAATGGAAGAACCAGTATTCATCCGAAACTGAATTTCGCGTTATCCCTAGAGGAATATATAAGCTATTGATGAAGCCAATGATTTTCAAAGATGAAATTTATTCAGAATCTGAGATTTCCATTGAAGGAGATAATTATAAATTTATAACGAAAAAAGATTTTTTTATAGACGGTAAAAAGGAGCAAAGAGAGACGATCGAAACTGGAAGCTTAATAATTGAAAACAATAATATATATTTTATCGAAAAGTATTCAGAAATTTCTTTAACAAGAGTAAGGCGATATGAATATTATGAAAGTTCTAGACAAATTAAATTAAAGGAAGAGACCTTCGAGGATATAAGGGATCACATTTGTAAGTGTCATATAAAAATGAGAGACAGATATAGCGATAATTTGAGGGATGGTGTTATTCTCAAAGAAACCGAAAGGATTGAAAAATGTTCAAATAATTCCGATGATAAAAATAATGTATGTAAAAATCAAAGAATAATGGTGAAGACAGAATTTAACCAAAGTGAGCGTTTTATTTATACGAAGATAGAATAGGTTTATTCAGTTTCCTTTCGCACAACAGGAGCGCGAGCCGCATCGAACTTTCGCTGGACAGATGCGAAAGTTCTCGCCCCGAGCCGACGGATCAGTTGGGGTGGTTTGGTTGTGTTTGAGTGGAGTGCACGCAAGTCCTGCGCCTTCACTCCAGAAAAAT
>JBPOJG010000120.1:0-3463 GCA_052033835.1 Spirochaetota bacterium | reverse complement strand
GGACTGACAGTGCTGAATTCCTTTTTATAAGTGATTTTCAGACCAATCTCTTTGGCAGTTGCTTCAAACACTTCGGTCAGATACTTTCCATATCTCAGCTCTTCATGTACAATTTTGACTTCAGAGTATTTCAGAATTTTCTTTACATAATTTGCAAGGAAACGTCCCTGAGAATTGTCATTGAAAATTGTTCTGAAATACCAGTCGTTTCCCAGTGTCACTTTTACGTTTGTTGAAGCAGGGGTGATCGCGGGAATTTCGGCTGCTTTATAGATTTCACCGGCGGCAATCGAACAGTCGCTGCTGTTGTGACCGATCACGGCCAGAACTCTGTTTTTCTTTACAAGTTCTTCCGCCTTGGCCTTCGCCAGATCGGCTTTGTTCTGGTCATCGTATATGTTCAGAACAATGTGTTTTCCGTCAATCCCCCCGGTCTGATTGATCTTTTCAGTGAATAGTTTGACTCCCTGAACATAGGACAGACCGTTTGCAGAACTTGTTCCGGTCATCGGACCTACAATTGCAATGTGAATGTCGTTCTTATTTGCGTAATAAATCCATCTTCCTAAACCGAAAAGTATCAGTCCGACAATTAGCAGGGAGGGAATCAGAATACGGTAGTTTTTCCAGTGAAAGTTCATCTATCTACCAGTTGCAAGGATTGAGTTCACTGTTCAAGCAAAAATCATTCTGATTATCTGCTGAAAAACTCTACAATCGAATTGTCAGTCCCTTTTGAATAAGAAAGCAGTCCGATAGAATCGTATGAATATATATATGTAGAATCTCTTATTATTCTGCCTCTGTCGTCGTAAATCCAGAAATAATTCCTGGTATACTGATTCTGAAAATACCCCGAACCTGGAGCCGGAACCGGATAATTATAGGTATTTGTTTCAGTCAGACTGGTCATATTTGACGGTCTCTGACTGTCAAATCGGATGGAATATTTCCAAGTCTGCCTGTCCGAATCTGCACGCGACTGCGTGTACGCAGAAGCGGCATCCGATGTAATTGCAGTCGGTATCGAACCGGTTCCTGTCCCTGTACTTGTACAGAACCCTCTGCTCTGGAAAAGATTGGGATATATGACAGTCAGAACATTCGCAGTCGAAGATTCCGCATTGCAGGTCAGGGAAGCATAGGCATAAGAAAGTCTCAGGCCCGGAAGATTTGCAGGATGGGTATATCCGCTCGAAGCTGCGGTTGATGTCGAGGTTGAGGAAGATGCTGCAGTTGATGTGGAAGTCGAGGTGGATGTAGAAGTGCTCGCGGACGGGGATTCCGTATTGTAAGAAATTACGTATTTCTGCACTCCGACTTTTTTGTCTGTCACTGTCAAAGTATCCGTGTAGGGAGCCGTCGAGCTGTCTCTGACACTTTTTACATAATTCCCGGAAAGTTCCGCAGTGACAGTTCTTCCGTCAATGGAATAAGAGTAATCCACCCTGGCACCGGGATTGGCACTCAGATTGGTCTGAAACAGATTCTTGTAATTTTTGGTCACACCGTCCTGTTCTGTCTTTACAGAAAAATCCCCATTCACATAAACGACGATGGACTTGATCCTCAACAGTGAATCCAGACTGTATATTTTTCTTTGGATGAATCCGGGTCCTTTCGCCTGCACCCCATTGCAGGTGTAGGAAAGGTCTTCTTTGACATTCATAATATCGGAATAATCATAGGATGTTGTCTCCACTACGTCTACAATGATCGGTGATGCAGTGGCAGAGGGATTGGACGGACAGCCAGTGATCGGATTGTTTTCAGTCAGATTTGATGCAAGTGGAAGATAACTTGTTCCCCCGGAAATTGTTTTTGCGCCTCTTCTGATTTTCTTCACATAATTTCCGGAAGCATCATAGAACCATTCGGAACTGATAGCCGATACTCCCGAGGGTCTGCCTGTTCCGGAAGAAAGTGTATTGAATGATATTCCTGTTCCGTCAATATAAGAAGCTGAATTCAGTCCCGATATGGCCATTGCAAAATTACCCATCGCACTGATTGCCTCACTCACAAAAGTCTGTTCAGCAAAAGAGGAAGCGGTAGTCACTGAGGTATTCGGTCTGCAGTAGGAAGTATTCCACGGAGCATTGCCTGTGCTCGGTCCCGGAACCTGAGTCATCTGGTACAGAAAAAGATCCAGTGAATTGGAAGGGGCACCGCAGATTCCGCCTCCTTTTTTCAGAAGCAGGGCGGCCAGATTTCTGTTTTCGTTTTCATTTTTACAGAAGGTCAGAAAGGACAGGCAAAGTATCAGAATTAAACGCATTCAAATCTCCAAATCAGCGGATTTCTTTTAATTTATCAAAAGGAACATTTACTGTAAACTGCAGTCTGTCCAGGGCATCTTTTTTATCAATTTCAAATTGTCTGTTCAGAAGTCTTCTTTCCAAATCCATTTCAACTGCATTTTTATAGTCTTTGTATTCCAGTTTCATATCCAGTCTTTTTATCTCGTAAATCTTCAGTACTGCATATCCTTCCTTTACAGCTGCAGGTTCATATTCGTAAAGATCCTGTTTGGCGAGATCTAGTGCCATCAGATCAATGTAGTTTCTCTGATGCTGTCTGTCCGGAGGCAGATTTCTGTCATAGCCCGAGATAATGTGAGGAATGCTCATTTCCAGATTCTTGCCTTTCAGGCCGAAACTCTCTGCGATTTTCTCAAATTTTTCTCCTCTTTTCAGACGGATCTCGAAATCCTCTGCATCTTTTTTGGTCTTCACTACTGCTGCACTGAATCTGACTGTATCAATGTCCTGAAAAATATGCATCATCTTATGAAAATGTTCAAAGAGTTCTTTCGGAGTCAGCTTGATTCTGATCTGTTCCGTCGGATAAATGCCCTTTTCAGCGAATCCGTACTTGACGCTGGTGTAGAGTTTTGCAGTTCTCGCATAGTCAATGAAATCCAGCTCAGATTCATCCGCCTTCAGACTTTTTTCCAGATCGCTGTTCAGAAGATGAAACAGATATTTTTCAATAATTTTCTTCAGAACATCTTTCTGATTCTGCCCGGAAAGTGCAGGAAGTTCCACAAGTTCCTTTTTCATGCAGAATATGGACAGGTCTTCTAGACTTATTTTATTTTTTCCTAATGATAATATAATGATGTCGGAAGTTTTCTTTCTGAGATACGGTACAGGAGCATTGAACTCAGTATTGTCCTTTATCATTCGGACTGTTTCATCTTCCATGAAGGAAATATCAAAATACGAGATCAGTCTGTAAAATGAATTCTGTCCGTATTCTTCTTTGAAAAGTTCCTTGAACCTGTAAGCGCCTGCGAGAGTGAGTCTTCCAATTTTTTCAAGTCTGAGGAAGTCTTCATAATTCCTGTCGTTTTCAAGTCCCTTTGCCGCTGCAAACACCCAGACAGAATAAATTTCCATCAGGTCAGTGAGAATCAATTACTCATCTGTCTGACCGGACTAGTAAATTTTTTTTAAATAAA
>JBPOJG010000517.1:0-2200 GCA_052033835.1 Spirochaetota bacterium | reverse complement strand
GGAACTGCTGGGATATGAACAGGGTGAACTGGCTGGAAAATCAACCCGGCACTGGTACAGAACTGAAGAAGAATTTCGGAAAATCGGAATGGAGATTTTTCAGAACCTGGAAGAACACGGAATCTACTACAGGAAGGAAATTCAGCTCATCAGAAAAAATGGAGACATCGTATGGGTAAGGACAAAGGCCAAAAGGCTGATAGACAGCGAACCGATGAGCGGTCTTGTAGCTGTCTTCGAAGACATCACTGATGAAAGAGAATCAGAAGAGATTCTGAAATCTGCGAAGGAAGCTGCAGAAAAAGCCACACAGGCAAAATCATTCTTTCTTGCAAATATGAGTCATGAAATCAGAACTCCGATGAATGCAGTCATCGGAATGACGCATCTTCTGAACAGAACAGAGCTGACAGAAAAACAGAAAGACTATCTGAACAAAATTCAGAAATCAGGAAAACACCTTCTGAATCTGATCAATGACATACTTGATTTTTCAAAGATTGAAGCAGGAAAACTTTCGGTGGAAAAAGAACAGTTCAATCCAATAAAGTAGTACCTTTATTCAATAAATTTCCATCATGCGGCCTGTTTTTTCCTGAACCAGTCCTTTGCATCATCTAATGATTCCTTCCTTATAATTTTTATCATGTTTCCTGTTCTTGATTTTGCAATAATGCTCTTTTCCTTTTTTGATTTTACTTTCTGAAGTCTCTGAATGCGCTCCCATTCCAGATAAAGAAAGGAAAGCAGGCACATATCCACAAATCTTTCACAGGCTCTGAAATTCTGTCCTGTGTAATCGCACAGACCGAGTTCAGACTTAAGCTCACGAAAATAAATTTCGATCTGCCACCGGAGTGCGTAAAGCTCAATTACTTTTTTCACTTTCATTTTTGTGTCGCTGCACAGAATCACTTTGAAGGACGCCGAACGCTTATGCTTTATCTTCTTCCATGAATACACCGCAAGAATGTTTCCCAGTCCGGAAACTTCCAGTATTTCACTTGAATGCTCATAAACATCTGTTTTCTTTTTCCCTGTTCCGGCAGAAGCGCAGCGGATATGTTCCCGCGTGTGCGTCTCTTCTCCCTTTTTAATCTTCAGGGTTCTGCTGTTCTTCTTCTGTCCCTCTGCTCTCTTATGCAGTTTATACTTCTTATCATTATATTTATAAGTTCTTGCACTGTCTGCCACTGTAATGAATACTGCATTATTCTCTCTGCAGACATCAAACAGCATTTTTGAATCAAAGAAGCCGTCAGCCACAGCGATGAACTCAGCTTCGGAAGGCACCTGCTCCCTGCACCATTTTATCATCGCAGATGCAAGCTCATGCTGTGTCTGATATTTCTTCCTGTGCTTCCTGCAGTAAGTCTTTGAATAATATGTGAATCTCGGAACCGGAATCCTCAGTCCGTTCGGACAGATCAGAAGACCCATCAGAAATGTGTGCGCCTTCGTGCTTCTGATTCCCTTGGATCTTATCTTCTTCTCTCTGTATTTGAGTGCATTCTCTATTCTCGTGTCGCCGCCTCTTTTTATGCAGGTTCCGTCAAGAAGGAGAACATAAAGCCCCGTCCTTCCCGTCCGGCCGAAATTCTGCCTGAGCACTCTGCTGAATGTTTCCTTGAACATGTCTCTTGAATGGAAATTCTTTCTCTCGAAAAACTTCCTCACCGATGTTCTGCATTTCATTTTATGAACCGCCGCTTTGCTTATCGATTCATAACTTATCTTTCCGAACGACAGCAGAAAACCGGCAACTATCTCCGGAATGATTCTCTTCTTGTGCATTCCAGCTTTTTTAAGATTCTCTTCGAAAAACTTCTTGATTCCTTCCGGCAGACATACATACATATTTTCAAGGGGCCTTTTGTCGTTATTTTGTGTGGTAATAATCTATCGTACAAAATGCCCCGATTTCTTAATTAAAAATGTGCTACTTTATTGAGTAAAATATCTAGAAGAGCACGATAATAAATATCCCAGTCATATTCATAAAGAACCAATCGCACGCAAACTAGGAGTTTGGTTCATTGGAATTCGAACGCAATATAAAAAAGGCATACTAGATGAATACAGAGTAAATAAATTAAAATCTATTAATTTTCACTTCGAACCTTTTGAAAACCAGTGGGAAGATAATTATAAGAAGTTGCAGAAATGGATTTCTTTGCACAATCAGTTTCCAGCCTCATCT
>JBPOJG010000485.1:0-8299 GCA_052033835.1 Spirochaetota bacterium | reverse complement strand
ACAAGAAGTCCGCTGACCTGAATCTTTTCCGATTCCATATCTTCCGGATTGATTCCGTAATTTCCTGCCATCGGATAAGTGAGAGTAACAATCTGTCTGCAGTAGGAAGGGTCTGTAAGAATTTCCTGATACCCTGCAAGAGATGTATTGAAAACGACCTCTCCTGTCCCGTTTCCTTCGTATCCGAAGGACTCGCCTTCAAATACAAGTCCGTTTTCTAAAACCAGAAATCCTTTCAATCCTGCCCCCTATCGTCTGTTAAATTTGTTTACAAGTTCAGTAGATGAATTTTCAGGAAGATTTCCCCATACAGTATCAGTTACAAATCTTCTGAATACCTGCGCTCTTCTGTATCCGAAAAACTTGCCCGTATTTTCCCTAAGATAATCGTCCAGAGTGCTTCCGTCGTTTGCTGCTCTTTTTCGAGTAGAGGCAGCCATATCAAACAGAATCTTATAGGACTCTCTAATGCTTGCAACGCCCTTTGAATAATTGATATATGCATCTACATTTGAAGGCTTCAGCTCAAAGAACTTTTCTGCCCAGAAATCGATAATGTGCTTTTTAATGATATTTTCAGGAAAAAATCTTAAAATTGAGTTTTTTTCCACATAATGACAGTGACCGAAATTTCTTCTGATCATATCTTCCTGAATAATATTCCAGAATACCTTCGGACCTATATGGTAAACAAAGGAAAGAGTGTCTTCGCAAGGATCAGGAAAGTCTTTTTTTACAAGACTGCTGAGTGCAAAATCCAAAAGGGTCGTCACCATTCTGTTGTATTTCTGCGCGAAAGAATAACCTGCGTTCTTTCTCACCATAGCCGCCGCAAGGTTGATGTTGACCTCGTCATTCGGGTTCAGGATGACAAAACTGCAGGAATAAAATTTCTGTTCTTCTTCCTTCAGATCATCCGATTTTACGTACAGAACATAAGCATCATTTCTGTTCCACTCTTTGGAACCTTTTACTTCCGTATAATAAAACTCTTCAGATGGATCATTCAGTATCGGTTTTCTAGTTGAAAAACCTGTACGGACTGAGGAAGCAGATTCATCTGAACTGTCAAAAAGATAAACATAATTATAATTTCTGTCATCCTCGTAAATCAGATTGCTGATCAGAACTTCCTTGTCCTGAATGTAACTTCCTACAATTTTGCACAGATGCATAACTTCTACTTTGCCAATGAGAGATTTCAGATCGAGGTTCAGCTCCAGTATGTTTGAATAATACAGTGACTGAAGTCTGTCATTGATCGGTCTTGTACTGTCAAATGAGGAAAGTATTCTCGAAAGTGAAAAAATCGAATCCCATGCGGCCTCTGCCAGTTTGTAGAAAGAAGAAATATTTTCATAAATGATCTTGAGACGGACAAAATGGGTCATGTTCGGAATCACAGACGTGTCCGGAAAAAGTTCAAATGTCTGTTTTTCAATCTCTTTCTGCATCGGGGTTCCGACTAAAGATGAAATGAACTTCTTATGGGCATTGTCGATGATGGCAAGACTTGTCTCGAGTTCTTCCTTGTATGCTTCAACCACTTCCTTTACTTCATCAAGATGGGTAAATAAATACTGCTTCCTGATTTCTGCAACTGCATTTTTATGAAGTGCCAGCTCTCCAGGAAGATCTGACTGAAACCGAACGATGCCTAGTCTTGCCATTGACTCTGATTACCCTTGACTCAGTGCAGCAGTCTTCAGACCGTCCGAAAGAGTCGTTTTTTTCCTTTTACCGGAAGATTTTTCTTTATCCGCAATCACTGGAGTATTGTCAATTATGCTCTTCAGCTCTTCTGCAGTGACAGTTTCCTGTGTCAGCAGGGCTTTGGCAATTGTCTCAAGCCTGGCCGAATTTGCACGCACAAGACTCCTGCCCTTGTCGAGACAAGTCTGCACAATTTTACGGACTTCATCATCAATCAGAGCTGCAAACTGTTCGCTGTAGTATTTGTTCTGATTTCCTATATCTCTTCCGAGAAATATAGATTCATGATTTCCGCTGTAATTGATAGTGCCCAATTTTTCAGACATTCCCCATTCACAGACCATTTTTCTGGATATGTTTGTAGCATGCTGAATGTCATTGCTTGAACCTGTGGATGTTGCTCCGAATCTGAATTCTTCTGCAATGAAACCGCCCATTGCCATCACAATCTGATCCATCCAATAGTTTTTTGTATGGATATGCTTTTCTTCGGATGGAAGCGACTGAGTCAGCCCCAAGGCTCTTCCTCTCGGAATGATTGTCACTTTGTGAACAGGTTCAGTAAACGGAAGAAGAGTGGCAAGGATTGTATGACCTGCTTCATGATAGGCAATGACTTCCTTTTCCTTGTCGGAAATAAAAAAGGACTTTCTCTCCGGCCCCATCAGAACCTTGTCTCTGGCTTCTTCCAGTTCTATCTGAGTGACTCTCTTCTGATTTTTTCGGGCCGCAATGAGCGCTGCTTCATTCACCAGATTTGCAAGATCCGCACCGGTAAACCCGGGGGTTCCCCTTGCAATAGAATTTAATGATATATCGCTTGTCAGAGGAACTTTCTTGGAATGGACTTTCAGAATTTCTTCTCTGCCCTTTACATCAGGAAGGTCGACTACAACCTGTCTGTCAAAACGGCCTGGTCTTAAAAGTGCCGGATCGAGCACATCTGCTCTGTTTGTAGCAGCGATTACGATCACACCTTCGTTTGCTTCAAATCCATCCATCTCGACAAGCATCTGATTGAGAGTCTGCTCTCTTTCATCATGACCGCCTCCCATTCCTGCACCTCTCAGTCTTCCGACTGCATCGATCTCATCAATGAAAATGATGCATGGCGCATTTCTTTTTCCCTGCTCAAAAAGATCTCGAACACGGGATGCACCGACTCCCACAAACATTTCCACGAAATCAGATCCCGAAATGCTGAAGAACGGAACACCTGCCTCTCCTGCAACTGCTTTTGCGAGAAGGGTCTTTCCTGTTCCGGGAGGACCGACAAGCAGGACCCCTTTTGGAATTCGAGCACCGATAGCCTGGAATTTTTTCGGATCTTTGAGAAAATCGATGATTTCCACAAGTTCAGTTTTTGCCTCTTCACAGCCCGCAACATCCTGAAAAGTGATTTTGATTTTGGAATCGACATTCAGTCTGGCTCTGCTTTTCCCGAAAGTAAATGCCTTGCTTCCTGTAGACTGAATCTGTCTCATCATAAAAAACCAGAATACCACTGCTACAAGAATCCAAGGCAGTGTGGAAATCAGTCCGTTCAGAAATTTACTGTCATCCGGATTTTTTGCCTGAAATGCAAGATTCGACTTTCTGAGTTTTGTAACCAGATCCTGATGCACAGGCGCAATCAGTGTCTTGAACTGATGAGGTTTTTTGTCCTCTGAATTTTCAGGAACATACCAGCCTTCTACAATTTCTCTGTCAATCAGGAGCTGTTTCTTATTTTTCCCGTCGGAGATCAGAATCTTGCCGATCGGCTTCTTGTCCTCTGCCGGCTCCACCATATTCAGAAAGTCTGAATAAGAGATTTCGTCCACTGCGGAACCGTATTTTGCTGAATTATAACTTAAAATCAATACTACCAGTGCGGCAAATGCTACCAGAAGAATTGTTCGGACATTGTTTTTACCCATTATCTACTCCGTCTGGGATAAGTTTGAGAAAATTGCTTATACTGGCAAGAGTTTTACTAAAAAAACTCTGATAAATTGAGTTGGGATTGTCGATAGTTAGGGAGCTATGATTTACGATAGGGGAATGGAACGAATGAACCGGATTCAGCTTTTCTGATGACAGTACATTTTTTAGGTTATCCCAAATGAAAAAAATCATCATCTGCCTTATCCTGTATTCCTTTCTGAACTGCCTCAAAACAAAACGGGCGGCATTTGATGCCGGAAGTTCAGCAGGCTCTGCCCTGGCTCAGTTTGCATTTCTTCTGATCGGAACATCTGCACAGTCCGGCAAAACAGCGACATCTTCTTCCGCAAAGGAAATCACTTCCTATTCCATTCCGTCGCTGGGAATCACTGGAACAATATCCGGAAACTCTGTTTATCTTCTGGCAGATCAGCTGACCTCACTGACTCCTTTCACTGCAAGCTTCACCTCCACAGGAAAAAAAGTGGCAATCGGAAATATTGAACAGACGAGCGGAGTCACCTCAAATTCCTTCTCCTCCAGCCTGATTTATACTGTAACGGCAGAAGACGGATCCTCGCAAAATTATACAGTTACATTGACCGCACCGAAAATCTATGGAGGCGGATCACTCCGTATCTGGATCAGATCCACTTCACTTGGACTGAGCGACGGGGCACAGATTGCTTCCTGGACAGATGAAAGCGGGTATGGAAATCACTTTACTCAGGGAACTCCTGCCAATCAGCCGATCTTCAAAGCCAGTCTGCTAAACGGTCTGCCTGCGGCAAGATTTACTCAGAGCGCAGCATCCAATATGTCCATTGCGGCTCCGATATCGATGTATCCTGATGCTCAGAATGGATCCTTCCTCATCGTCTTAAGTTCAGCAGGGTACTCCGTAGAACAGGTCATTCTGAATCTAAGCGGTGCAAACGGAAGACAGTTCTCACTTTCTCCGACCCCTTCTTCGGCATTTCTTCAGGGAAGGAATGGTGTAGGATACAATTACAGTTCTAGTTCTCTCATTCCTTTAAACACATTCCTGAGCATCGGGAGCGTTCAGAGCGGTGCAGTAAGTGTCAATGAATACTGGAACGGAGATCTGAAAGGAAGCAATGCGCCGTCCTGCTGCTCGAACTATGTGACAGGCGGAAGTGTTTCCATTACGAATGGATTGCTGAACGGGGATATTGCAGAAATAATGTATTTTGCCACACCTCTTTCCTCAGACGAAATGAGAAGACTGTTCTGCTATATCAGAAGCAAATACGGATTTTCTTCATCGAACACCTCCTGCGGACTCTGATTGCATTGTATGCCGATTTTAAATTTTGCGGAGTATATTTTAGACATATTCAAAACGGATGCATCATCTGGAGATTTACAGTAGAATCTTCTCTGGATTTTGCCAGATCGAGCCGGAACACGGAACTGAGATTGTACGAAATCTGAAGTCCGATTCCGTAACTTGCAGCATAACCTGTCGAACTGACCTTGGAAAATCTGTCCCATACCCGCCCTATGTCATAGAATGGGATAAAATGAAATGTAAAATAATGATCTGAATGACTGAAGGAAGCGAACTTGCTTCTTATCTCGATATTGGCAATGCCCATCACAGGTCCGACGAAACGGGAAAGCTGGTATCCTCTGAGAGTGGAACCGCCTCCAAGTCCGATCATATAATTTTCAGTGACGTTCATATTCGGATACGAGAAAAACGGAGCACTTCCCTTAGTGGAAACAATTCCTGCACGCAGAGCACGCAGTGTTCTTTCCAGATACGCATGAAACAGTCTCGCGTAAAATCTTGCCTGTCCGAATGTCTTATTGTATTCAAAATCGGAGCCGATCAGTTTCAGTGATCTGTCGTGTGCGAGTTCCAGAAAATATCCTTTTGTGGGATCGACTGAAAAATCTCTCCTGTCCAGTGAGATCCCGATTCTGACGGAATTGTCGTATCCTCCGTGAAAACCGGCGATCTTTCCTTTCTCATAATCCTCAGTCAGTTTTGTCCTTCCATTCATAGTATGTGCATATAATTTAGATTTTAGATAAATTTCAGAAACATCTGAACCTGAATCGGGAAAATAAAGTTCATCGGTTCTGACCGGTACCCCGTCATACGTCCGCACAATGTTTCTGGAAATGGAAGTCCCTCCGATCAGCCTGATCACACGAAATACGATCCTGTCAATATTGATGTTTGAACCGGAGAATTCGGATATATAGCGGTTGTACATCGCATCTGTTTCATACTGACTGTAAGGATTTCCCTGCGAATTTCTTCTGTACTGAAGGTTCTGCGAATAACTGTCAAAACCCATATTGTACATCTGCGGCTTCCGAGGATCGTTCAGCTCCCTTCCTGAAAGAGAATTCATCGTTTCACTTCCGAGTCCCATGTACAGAAAATTTGTAATTCTCTGATATCCTCCTGAAAACTGAACAGAATACGGTGTATCCTTTATGTATTTTTTGAGATAATCAACATAGTATCCTCTCATTCCCAGATCAGAATAAATGAATGCCAGATTCAGAGAATCTCTGTAGGGAGTGTATTCAAAAAGAGAATTGGACCTGCTTCCATTGTTGACAAAATTCAGATTTGCCCCGTAAAAATTACCTAGAGTTTCGTCCTTTGCAATCACAGGAAGAATGACAGGGTACCACCCTTCCGGTTTGTTTTTCAGATCATCTTCCGAGATCCTCTGTTCTTCAGAAACATCAAACGGGAGACTGTCCGGTCTTTTTCTTTCAGAAGTTTTACCTTCGGCAGACACTTCAAAAATACATAGTATAAAAATCAGGAAAACCGCATTCCTTACATTAAACTTAAAGGCTTTTTTCATCGGGAGCACTTTCAAGCATTCTGCATATAACCTTTTCAATGTAAAGTAAAAGCAGCACCTGCTTATCTGCGATGGAGCAGTATTGAATTGACCCTGTATGCTGTTCCATTTTTCTGATTTTATGAAACTTTTTCTTCCCCTGTCCATTCTGCTTATTCAGTTCTGCACACCCGTCATATCGAGAGATCAGAACCCTTCCTCGGGAAAAAAAATCATCATTCTTTCTATTGACGGTTTTCCGGGATACTATCTGAAGGAAGGATCTGCGGTACTTCAGATTATGCCGAATCTGAAAAAACTTTTAAGCAGATCAGTGTATTCCAATCAGGTTTCCACAGTGTATCCGTCTCTTACTTTTCCTGCACATACTTCCATGATCACGGGAGCTGATCCTGCAAAACATGGAATATTCTACAACAATCCCCCCGATCCGTTCAAAAAACTCGAAGGGGACTGGTATTTTTTCAGAGAAGATATAAAAACACTTACTGTATTTGACTATATGAAATCTGCAGGAAAAAAGACAGCATCTCTGTACTGGCCTGTGACGGTCGGTGCAGACATAGACTGGAACATCCCTCAGTATTGGAAAAACAAGACAAAATACGATGAAAAATATCTCAGAGCATTTTCCTCTCCAGGACTCTATTCCGAACTTCACAGAAAGACCGGTTCAACTGTGGGTGAATTTACTGGAGATGAAGAAAAAGTCATGTCGGCAATTGCAGTCTGGCAGCACTACAGACCTGATTTTATAACAGTGTATACAACAGATCTGGATACAGCACATCATGTTTCAGGCGTAAGTTCCGAAGCAGCAATGCAGAAGATTTCAAATATCGACAGACTTCTCGGAAAACTGATTTCTGCTGTAAAACTCTATGAAAGAGATGACGTTGCTCTTCTTGTGACGTCGGACCATGGGTTCAAGGAAGTGAATGCTGTCTGTTATCCGAACAAGGTTCTGATGGATTCAGGTGCCGCTGATACGGATACAGGAAAATGGGCTTATCTTTTCAAGAGTCTCGGAGGAACCGCAGTTCTTCTGAAAAATCAGGATAAAAAGAGCAGAAAAACCTTTTCGTTAAATATGGATGATCTCAGGAAAAAAATTGAGTCAGGATGTGAGAATGTGATTCTGGCGGACAGCGGAGAAAAATTCAAAACGGCCAGAAAAAAACTGTCTTCCGAAATTGAAGCTTTTTTATATACGGAAAAAAATACAGCGTTTTCGGAGTCGCTAGGAGCGAAGGAACTCTTCAAACCGACCGGAACATACTATAATCATGGTTTTATTCCCGAAGACAGTGATATGAAAACGATAGGGATATTTTATCCTGCAAATGAAGAATACAGAATGAACAGCGTGAAGGATGTATTCTCCAATTCCTGCAGATGGATGAATGTTTCCTGCAGGTAGTCATTAGAGTTGTTGAAAAATCATTCTTCAACAACTCTAATGATACTTTTTCAAAAGCTGATAAGGCTTCCTGGCAGCTCGCTAAGCGAGCTGAGTTACCCTACCGGGGGTTTCGCAAGCTTGGAAGCCGCTAAGGGACTGTCGTCCCTTCGCCGGTTTGGAAGTTGGCTAAAATCCCTGTATATTTCTTAATGAAATTTATTTTTCTGATAATTTCTTGATTTTTTTCAACAACTCTATTTGCTGTCAGAAGAAGGTGTGACCAGTTTCTTCAGAAGATTGAATGTAAATCCGATTGTACTGTCCACCACATTTCCGATGATAGTTCCTGTAAATATCTGATATACAATTTTTTTCAGTCCAAGATCAAAGGGGAGTCTGTATT
>JBPOJG010000219.1:0-5125 GCA_052033835.1 Spirochaetota bacterium | reverse complement strand
GTGGATCTGTCTTTCTTTTCCGAAATCAGTCTGCTTGTCCGTTTCATAAGCGATAAGAAGATCCTCTGCTCCGTCTCCGTCCAGATCACCTTTTACTTCCTTAAAGTTTCTGAGTCCCTTAGGACTGGGGACACTGGGATTTTTTACAGTGGGGAGACGAGGCGGTTCATCTGAACTGTCCTGCGAAAAAAGTGAACCTGCTGCACCGAATGCAGAAAGTATCATGATTAAAAGATATTTTTTCATTCTATTCCTCGAATGTCTTTAATAGGCTTGTCAGCAGTTTAAAAACTGTCATCCCTTCTGTTTTAGAAGATTTCAGTGACCGTTTTGGCTGCGTTCACTAGGACAGGTTTTCAAGTTTACCGAATGCCGGATTCATTTTTCCAATAAACTGAATCCAGTCTATATAAAAATTACACACAGTTTTGCAAATTGGGAAGCCGCTCTGGATTTATTCCTTCGACAAAATTGCAGTGTGATGGAAAATCATCCTTTTTCGCTTAAGGCAGGTCAAATATCTTTCGAAAGAACAGTATATTTTTTTACAATCTCTCCTCCCAGGAAATTCATGATTGCGTTCATCGGTCTGTTACTTTCGAGTATCCAGCCGGTACCAATTGTCTTATATTTCTGCGGCGGCCTTCTTCCGTCTGAATAAAGTCTTTCCATCAGGATAAGCTCCATTCCTGTATTTCGAAATTCCTTCTTCACTCCCAAAAGTATGATGGCTCCCCTGTTTATTTTCCTGAAATTCATATATACTTTTATAAAATTCAGAGGAAAAAGTTTCCCGTCCCTGTTCGAAACCAGTGCCTGGTTCAGATCGGGCAGAGCAAAAAGAAATCCTGCAATCGTTCCGTTTTTTTCCAAAATATAGATATATTCCGGATCAGCAATCAGACGGAACTGTTCAGCCAGAAGGTCAATTTCTCCAGGCGTCATTGCAATGAATCCCCAGTTTTCTCCCCAGGCCTGATTATAAATCTCCAGAATCGGATCCAATTCCTGCCGTAGTCTTTTCATATCTATATTCCTGATCTTGAAATCTCCGCAGAGTTTCTTTGCTCTGTCAGTCATCTTCATAAACTTTTCAGGCAGAGGTTCCTGTGCCGGAACATCATAACTGAGGATATTTTCAACGGAATGATAATTTAAATCATTAAATAGTTTAATATAATATTCCTTTGTATATTTCAGAATAAACACAGGCGGAGAATCAAAACCGAACGTCTGAAAGCCCAGTTCGTGGTTAGTATTAAAGTCCATAGGACCGATGATGTTCCTGAGTCCTCTTTCCCTGCACCAGTCATCGACAGCTTTCATCAGTGCTGACGCAGTTTCCGGATCGTTTTCTGATTCATAAAAACCGAAAAAGCCCTGTCTTGATTTATAATGAGAATTCCAGTTTTCATCTTCGTGAGCAGTGACTCTCCCTACAACCTTATCTCCTCGGTATGCAAGAAAATAGGCGACCTCGGTATGAGAAAAATACGGATTTTTTTTCGGATTGAAAAATTCCCGTCTTTCTATGCGAAGAGGAGGCACCCAGTTCGGATCATTCTCGTAAAGAGAATATGGATAATCAATGAATATCTTCAACTCTTTTGAAGTTCTGACCTGCTTGATGCATAATTTCTTTTCTGAAGAAATATCTGTGTTCATGAAAGTCTATTCATTTATCATGGATTCTCTTTACAATAAAAAAATATACTTTTCAGATTTCTAATAGCGAAGCGCGACACTTGGAAGTCGCTGCTAGCTTTGAAGCCGCTGTTTTTACTGATCAATTGCAAGCTAGAAAAATGCTAGCGTTTCCTAATGCATTTATAAAATTACAGATTCCAAATCTCATATCCTATTTGCATAAGTTGAGTGATTATTTATGAACATCCGCATATTTTTTCCAACACCGAAGAAATTCTTTTTGTCAAAATTCAGGGTTTTCCCCGATCCAGAAACCAAAAAACAACCATACTTTAATAGAAACCCAAGTACAGATCAATGATTCTCATTAATGGACTCTACATTCACGAAATCTGTTGCCGAATGCAGTACAGAGATTCGGATGGAGAGGGTTTTTTGGAAAGTTCAGATTCAGTAAACAGACCTTTTTAAAGCAACACAGGAGAACCGGATGGAAAGAATAAAAGATTTTTTATCACAAAAGAAAAAGCAAATGACCATTGTTATTATTGCATTGCAGGGACTGGCAGGAATTGCTGCAGGGAGCTATTTTATCAGACCGGTGATTGTCGGAACTGCAGCTGCAGTCACCACACCCGTCTTTGCATATGATCCATGCGACGTAGGCTGGCATTCAAGTGATTGTGGATGTACAAGAGATGATAATAATGTTAAAGCGGCAATTGGTGTCATAGCGGCGAGTAATGCATCAAATAGTACTTCGACAAGTACTTCTACCGGCACAGCAACTGCCTGCACAACCTGCAGAATGTTTGTAACTGCCGCTACTTATAACGGTGTTTTGGGAGGTGTCACTGGTGCCGATGCAAAATGTGCTTCAGATACAAATAAACCTTCCACTGGAACTTACAAAGCTATGCTTGTGGACGGAACAAACAGGGTAGCCTGTACAACTGCAAACTGTTCTGGGGGAATTTCTGAAAATGTGAACTGGGTATTAAAAGCAAATACTGCATATACCAGAACTGATGGAACTGCAATAGGCACTACAAATTCGGCTGCGATATTTACTACTCTCACAAATGCAGTTACGACTTCTCCAACCTATAACGAATACAGAACAGGTATGGCATTTAGTTCTACACCTGACTGGAAAGCACATGCGACAGGGCATTGCACTAATTATTCAGCCAGTTCCGGTACCGGAGTATGCGGGAATGCCAGTTCATCTGCGATTTCTACAGGAGGCGGAACTTCAAGCAATTTCTTATATACAAATGGAACTTCCTGCGGGACTTCAGTTGCTCTTCTCTGCGTAGAACAGTAACAAACTGTGCGGCCTGTCTACCAGAGCGGCAGGCTGATTTTCTTTGATTTTATGCACTTTTGATTCGCCCAAATAAAGACAATGCAAAATATCAAAGAAATCTGATTGAGTGTAAATAAAGGAAATACAATGTATCCTGAAATCATTATAGGAAATTATGTACTGAGAGGAGAAGGACTGCTGACCTTTCTTGCAGCTTTCGGTGCATTTCTTCATATCTTTATTTTTGTTCTTCCTAAAACGGGTTATTCCAGAACCGCATTTATCAATGGTTTTCTCTTTTCCATCGTATTGGGAGTGATTGGGACAATTATAATGAATTATCTTATCTGGAATTTTGATATTCTAAAGAAAAACCCCTCTTTTCTGATTACCGCTCTGAAAGACAATAAAGGCTCGACCATCCTCGGCGGAATTCTCGGGCTTTGTGCAGGCGTCTGGATATTCTGCAAATTTCATAAAATCAATACACTTCACGCCCTCTCTTCATTGGCTGCAGTCGCTCCCCTGCTCTGGATGGGCCTTGGAAGGACTGCCTGCTTTTTGAACGGCGATGCCTATGGAAAAGCGACAACCTCTTTTTTCGGAGTTACTTTTTCCGAAAAAAGTGCTTCCTGGATGCATACCTGGGTCGGCTATTCTGAGCTGTACAAAAATGATGAAAAACCATTGGAAAAAATAGAAATTATATTTACAAAACTTCACGGAGTCGGACTTGCAGATATGCCGATTCCGGACAGTCTGAATCATCTGAAAAAGGATGGGTTCAAAAACCTGGCCGATCTGAAAGTATTTTATCCGGAAGGGACTCCATTTGACAGAGAAAAACTGGCTTCACAGGGACTGTTTCCTTTTCCAGCAGTGTATCCCAAAGTACACCCGACTCAGATTTACGATTTGATTTCACTTACAGTCTGGTTTTTTATATTAAACCGGCTTTCCAAAAAGAAATGGACGGAACAGAGGATGATTTTTCTGTTCTTTGCAGCATACGGAATAAACCGATTCTGGATTGAATTTTTCCGTGCGGATGAAAGTCCTGGAGTTCTTGGGCTGACAGGAGCACAGATTGTCTGTCTCGGCTTCATCACATTTGGGCTGGGAGCATTTTATTATTATACAAAAAAATGGGAAAAAACCGGACTTCCTGAAGTCGTATATATATAAATTATCATGAAATATACTGCTTTTATCACAGGTGCTTCCGGGTTTATCGGATCACATTTAGTGGACTTTCTGCTTCAGAAGAACTGGAAAGTCATATGCCTGGTCAGACCGAGTTCCAATCTGCAGTGGCTGAAAGACAAGCCAGTCTCCATCTTAAGTGCAGATATCAATGACGAAAAAAAAATCACTCCTCTTCTGGCCGAGTGCACTCATGTTTTTCATCTGGCAGGAGTCCTTTTCGGAAAAGACAGAGAAGAGTATATTCAGGGAAATCTGGAATTCACAAAAAAACTTTTGAACCTGATAAGGACTGCGAAACCGAATCTGAAACGATTTCTGCATATAAGCTCTCTTGCAGCTGCAGGTCCTTCTGAAACCGGCAGACTGATTGATGAATCGGATGAACTGAAACCGATTACCTGGTACGGAGAAACGAAAGCACTTGCGGAAAAGTATCTCAAGGAAAATGCCGACTCTTTCCCGCTTACCGTGATTCGTCCTCCTGTAGTATTCGGTCCGAGAGATTATGCAATGCTTGAACTCTTCAAAGCCTCAAAACTGGGATTCAACCTGATTCCTGGACATAAAAATAAATATATCAGCATTATTTATATCAAAGATTTAATTAAAGGAATATATGATGCCTGCATCTCTGACAGCACAATTAGTAAAATATATTTTCTTTCAAATGAGGACTATTATCCTCAGCATCATCTGGGAGATGTCATCATAAAGAAGATGAACAGGAAACCGAAGAATATCGTCATTCCGTGGATCATAATGAAGCTTGTTTCCAATCTCCTGGAGTTTTCCGGAAAACTGTTCGGCAAGAAAGTCATACTGAATCGGCAGAAACTTCTCGAAATTGGACAGAATTACTGGATCTGCAGCAGTGCCCGTGCCAAAACTGATTTCGGCTTTCACACAGAAACAAAACTGGAAGATGGGATTGCAGAAACACTCAAATGGTATAAAGAAAACAAA
>JBPOJG010000262.1:0-22446 GCA_052033835.1 Spirochaetota bacterium | reverse complement strand
GATATATTCCAGCGGCCAAATAGACGGAAAGAAAAATAAACGCAAGAATCTCAGAGTTGTTTCTTTCTGTAAAGACCAGATCAGCTCTTCCAATTTTCAGTTCATCCATGAACTGCAGCGGAAAATCTCCGTTTGTATGAAGCACGATCTGAAGATAGTTATCCTGAGGACGAAAAAAACCAGAGGGGATCTCCCGCAGAAACGGTCTCATTGCGGCTGTCTTATAAGGATCAATCGAGCCGGACTGACCGAAGTATTTCCCGTTTATATAATATACCGATACATCCAGAACTCTTCCCGCATTGAGAGCAATTCCGTTTCCGCTTTCTGCAGTGGACACTATTTCCTGAGGAATTTTTTTTCGGAGTGTAATGGACTTGAATGGCTGCTCATCTTTCAGCTTTTTTGTCAAATTTTCAGGCAATGATACTTTCTTCCATTCTGATCTGTTTTCATCTAAATAAGAAGGATCAAATCCGATTTTATATTCCCATTCATCTGACAGAACAGA
Organism: Spirochaetota bacterium; assembly: GCA_052033835.1. Taxonomy (GTDB): domain Bacteria; phylum Spirochaetota; class Leptospiria; order Leptospirales; family Leptospiraceae; genus DAORDI01. Next base: position 21,935 of record JBPOJG010000262.1, on the reverse strand, counting down.
CTGACCTGTCTTCTTAGTGTCTGTGCATTGGAAAACAAATATTGCTAATATAAATAAAAAATAATATTTTAATGAACTCATATCATAGCCTGCTTGAATATTGAAAGGATGACGTTTGAGGATTCCTTTTTTCGGAAAGCCGAACAATGAAAGGCTGAGATAATTTCCATAGTAAAAATTAACGGTTTACAGGAGATGATTCTTTGTCAATATACTTTCAAGGTCCGAGAGTCTAATAGGCTTCAGAATATAATCATCTATCTTTATATTTTTCAGTCTTATTTCTTCCTTTCTAAATGCATCTGCCGACATAATGACTATTTTGGGAGGATCTTTCAGGCTTCTCTGTATTATTGCTGCAGCTTCTTCCCCGTCCATTTCCGGCATATGAATATCCATAAAAATAAGATCATAGGAATTGATGAGTGCTTTTTCGACAGCGGATTTTCCATTATCTGCAATATCTGCGAAAAAACCCAGCTTTCTCAGCATTTTGACTGCCAATTTCTGATTGATAGGATTGTCTTCCACCAGAAGTATTTTCGCTTTTTTAATTTCATCCGGATCCTGTCTGATTTCAGGAATGTCCGATTTATCATAATTTTGATTATAAAGTTTCTGAAGTTTTTCAAACAGAAATTTCTGTTTTATAGGCTTATTTAATATAAAGTCAAATATATCTCGGTCAAATTTTACCGTCATCTCATCCAGATCTGTGGATGTACACAGTGCAATGAATACTGACCTTCCATACCTTTCTCTAATTTTATCTGCAAGTGACGCACCGTCCATTTCAGGCATATTATAATCCAGAAGAAATATATCAGTGTGCAGATTTTCCAGTTCGCTCAATGCATAAATAGGTGAAGAAAAGCAGACCGTTTCCATATTCCAGTGATGAAGGAAGCTCTGAAATATTTTCAAATTCACAAGATTGTCATCTATAACTACAGCTCTTTTTCCCTTCAGCACAGAGTCAGACGCATCAAGATACTTTGGATTTTGAACTATTGACCTGTTTAAAGGAATTTCAAAGTAGAAGACAGAACCTTTTCCCGGCTCGCTTTCTACCCAAATCTTTCCCTGCATCTGCTCCACAATTTTTTTCGATATAGCAAGACCGAGGCCAGTACCTCCGAAATTTTTTGTAGTTGAGGCATCCACCTGACTGAATGACTGAAAAAGATGTTCTTTTTTGTCTTCCGGAATTCCGATACCTGTATCTTTTATAGAAAAAAGAAGAGACTGATGATCTTTACTGTTTCCGAGTACCTTAAGTTCAAAATGAATTTCTCCGTTCATCGGGGTAAATTTCACCGCGTTGCTGAGAAGATTTATAATAATCTGTTTCAGTCTTTTTTCATCGATCAGCAGAAATCCTGGAACATCAAGACCGATGAATTTCGTAAGCTCCTGTCTTTTTTCCTTGAGTTTGTATTGAAACATCATCATACATTCAGAAATGCAGTCTCTGATCTCAGTATCTGTTGCATAAAGTTCCATCCTGCCGGCTTCTAATTTAGAATAATCTAATATATCATTTATGATGCTCAGCAGGAGTTCTGAACTTGAGAGAAGACTTTCCACAAAATCTCTCTGTTCCTCATTGAGAGGCGTGTGCGAAAGAAGTTCTGCCATACCGATGACTCCGTTCATAGGTGTCCTGATTTCATGGCTCATACTTGCAAGGAAATTGGATTTTGCGATCGCCGCTTCTACTGCAAAAACAGCTGCTCTTTCAAGTTCCTTGTTCAATCGCTGAAGGTCCTCTGTTTTTTCTCTTACTTCTTTTTCCAAAAATGAGGCAGTGGAGGATGATGTCGCATTCAATGCCTTGACCCAGGGCAGAGCCTCTTTTCCCCATTCTTCACGCGGTCTAATATCAAAGCTGCAGTATGCATCACCTTTTGCAATGCACGAAGTTTCTATCGCAATGACTTCTTTGCCGAAAAATTTCGAAGCCCAGCCTGATGCATAACCGGTCAGAGTAAAACAAACAGGATGATCACTTTTTCCATAAGTCTTCAGATAATTTTCCGCTTCATATGAGTTTTTCCAAATTCCAGTCATATGGAATTTGGAAGCCTCCCTGTCATATTCAATCTTAGTTGGTTCGGCATGTACGATTCCTTCCCACATATGCATGATTGGACCGGAAGCAATTTTGTCTTCTTCTGTTTCCCAGCTGCCTCCCTCTGCTATGAGTCATAATCATCAGTTCCGCACTGCCAGCCAAACTGAGAAAAGAGAGCATTTGAATATTCGAATCCAAAATGATGGACTAAAAGTTTATGCAGAGAAGCAAAAGAATTCTGAGAAAAAATCAGCATTCTCTGTCCGTTCAGCAGAAGTTTTCCCTGATCAGGGAGAAACTGAAGCATATCTCGAATATTTATATCATTATATTTCATATATATACAACTCTAATATAATTCATCAAGAATGAATTATATTACCCGCTCCGACTGCAGTAAATCAGACATATGCCTGATGAAAAAATGACGCAGCCCTTATATGTTTATCAGATATTGGGAACAGTAAGAATGCAAGAACTTTTCGATGAATAATAGAAGCCTTCTCAGTGATTTGGAAATTAAGACTCATTATGCTTTTCTGGTCAGGATGACTTCAATAGGTTTGAGTTTTTGAAAGGAAAAGTAAAGCCGTTCAATCTGCCGTTTCGGCCCGCATACTGTAGCGAAAAATCCGGCCTATCGATATGGAAGGCAGGAAATGTTGGCATTGTCCACTGTTCTGATAAAATATAAAATAATATAATTGTGTATATATGAATAATCTGCAACTGCTCTGAAGCTCAGCATTTCTCTTTATGCAAAAAAGTTCATAGGCATATCAGAATTTCTGAATGATTTCCGGGTCGGAAGAATTGCTGCATCACTTAAAAAACCATTGACAGCTACATTTCTCTTTAAAAAAATGACCTAACCCAAAGTTATGACCGAAGAACTGAATCTGCTGCTGAAAGTTATGGACACGATCCCTGATCTGATTTGTCTTAAGGATTCTGAAGGCCGTTACATTCTGTGCAATAAGGCTTATGAAAGGTATTTTGGCGCGTCCCGTGCTCAAATCAAGGGCAAGACAGATTTTGATTTCAAATCCAGTGAAACTGCTGAAGCTCAGCGCAGGCAGGACAATGAAATTTTAGAGGATGGGAACAGTTCAGTTTCTTACGAATGGATTACTTTCTCTGAAACGGGAGAAACTCGTCTGGTTGAGACAGTAAAAACTCCGATGAAGGATGAATCCGACAGACTCATTGGGATACTCAGTATTTCAAAGGATGTGACTGAGCAGAAGGTTATGGAGGAGAAACTCAGAGAAGTCAACCTTCAGCTTTTATATCTTTCCGATAAAGATGCCCTGACTGGGCTTGCAAACAGAAGGAAGTTTAACGACCATCTGGATATGGAATGGCATCATGCTGTCCGAAGAAAAGAAAGCATTGCACTGATTATGATGGATATCGATAAATTTAAACAGTACAACGACACTTACGGTCATCTGGCAGGTGATCAGTGTCTTTATAAAATCGGAACAGTAATGATAAATATTATAAAAAGGCATACTGATCTTGCGGCCAGATACGGCGGAGAAGAATTTGCCATTGTACTTGGGAATATTGACGAGCATCACACATTGGAAATGGCAGAAAGGGTGCGAAAGGCAATATTCGATCTGAACATCCTGCATTCCGCATCAAATCATTTCAACAGTCAGAATGAGCCGGTCGTAACTGTAAGTGCAGGAGCGGCTGTTCTCGTTCCAAAAAGGGACTCAGAACCGGAAGAGCTGATCCTGCTTGCAGATCAGGCTCTTTATAAAGCAAAGGAAGATGGAAGAAATAGGACGGTTCTCTATACTCCTTAGTGAAGCTGATTTCTATTTCAGTTTTCTGATATACAGTTCCTTTTTTACTTTCGCAACAACAGTTCCCGATTCATCCTTGATTTCCGTTTCATAAAAACGAGTCGTCTTCTTTTCCTTTGCTGTTATGTTCTTTATCTCTTCAAGTTCTGCATCTGAGATATGGAACAGTACTTTGACTGTTCCTTTCCCAGGTTTTACAAATTCAATAGAGGCACTTTTGTCCCATACCATATAATCATTCCCCAGATTTCTGATCAGAAGGAACATATAAAATGGGTCGCACATTGAATAGAGTGATCCTCCAAAATGAGTGCCGACATAATTTGTATTTGAGACAACGAGAGGCATTGATACTTCCACAGTATTTTTATCAATGACAGAGGGGCTTACTGATGCTCCTTTGTATGGAGCGAACATTCTGAATGCCTCTTCCATCCCATAATTTTCTGAAAGGAATTTCCATAATGGAAAAACAGAAAATTCTAATGATTTTTTACTTTTTTCCATATCAGTAAGGCTTTTGACCGCTGTAGTTTCCGGGAGGATTATAATTGCATCCTATAATCATTCCTCCATTGTTTGGGCAGGAAGCAAGATAACATCCTAGAGCTGTCGAATTTTTCCAGACCACCTGAGTATAGTGTCCGCACACTTTTCCGGATGCACAGGAATTCGTAGAGTAAGTATAATTGGATTTTTCTGAATACCAGGAATTGACTGCATCAGTTACTGTCCAGCTGCTTCCGCTTCCCCAGAACAGATTTTCTCCGTAACCAGGATTTGTCGGACCTGCAGAGTGACTCAGCTGACATCCGTTGTTCGCTAAATATTCCACTTTGGATTTGGAATATGCACCTACCGTTGCATTCCAGGAAAGATTAGACAGGCCTGCATTTTCCAGTGCCCTCACTCTGTTGTGTTCTGAAGTGATCCCAGTTACAGCTGAATATTCTGTGGCAGAAGCTGAAGCCGTTGAAGAAGAGGCAGACGAGGCAAGCACTGCAGCTGCTGCGATCAGAGCATTGTTGTTTTTCTCCTTTTCCGGGGAAATAATACTGCACTGAATCAGAAGCATCAGACTGAATATAATATATCTCATAAAAAATCCTTTATTCGTTCTTCTTTCAGAAAAGATGAACTGCAGAATTGAGTCAAGACTTTTTCATTCCTGCCGCATAGCAGTTTTTTGTAATCTGCGTTTGCAGAAATTGCGAAGTCATATTATCCGAATATGTATATTTTAAGTAACTTCTCAGCGTAACTGCTTCTTAGTTACAATCATCATTTAAACCGAAAATTTGCTTTTAAAAAAGTAAGAAAAAGTTGATTCCTATCGGGAAGATTAGCGGCTTCTGCTCTTGCGGCCGCTTCCAAAACTTGGCGAGGGGTTTGCAACTCCCGCAAGCTGTGAAGCTGCCGCACAATTGGAAACCGCTAAGACCCCGCCGTTGCAGCATTTTCAATAAATTCTCTAACAATATAATTTCCTCTGAGCAGTTTACTGTTTTAAAAATGCGATAGCAGAAAATTTTTCTTGCAAAGGGAGGGCTTGATATGTAATCTAAGTCGGACTGCAGATCAAGGAGTAGCCTATGACTGAAAATAAAACCCAGGAAGAGAAACACCAAAGTAAGGGTGGAAGAGTGATTGGAATTTTCACCAAAAAAGTCATTCAGAATATAGAATTTTCAATGAAAGTCCTGTGGCTTATCTTTCTTTATATCTCTGCAACCTGGCTGGTTTTGGGAACACTCAGTTCTCAGCAGTTTCAGCAGAAGATTTACAAGATGGTGGATGAGAAGACAAAAAAGAATTATACGGTGGCTCAGCTGATAAGTCTGACCGAACAGTACGAAGCAGGTCTGATGAAGCTGAAGGATATCAAGATCAATATCAATACCCAGGAAGAAAAAATCCAGAAAGAAGATAGAGAAATTGATAAACTCAGAGATGAAAGAAAAGCAGGTGCTGCTGAGCTGAAAGATATTTCTACAAGACTGATTTCTGAATACAAAGATATTCAGCAGCATTGGGCAGGAATGAAGAAGAATATTGAACCGGCTGTCGCTCTTGTTGCGAAAGATCTGTCTAAGATTCAAGCAGCAGGAAAACTCGCAGATGAACTGAAGGCTTTTCAATCCGAAATGGAGAACGCAAAAATTGCAGAACAGTCCAGTCTGATTGAATCTTCTTCGGCAAGGCACAGGGATTTATTGGTTAAACTTGAGAAGGCAGCATCCAATTCAGAAAGAACAGATAAACTGATCAGAGAAACTGAACAGAAACTCTTCACTTCCATCAAGGAAGTCGGAAAGGCACTGAAGGAACATGAAAAGGAAAAGGACATCATTAGAGATATTGAAGACAGTGCGCTGCAGGAATCTCTTGTGGATCTGCGGTATCTCACAAAAATGAAATTTCATTATTTGGCAACAATGCCTGCACAGCTCCTGACTTTGATCCTGACAATTTCTATGGGTGCTCTCGGCAGCATTATATTTCTCACAAAAGAACTCTTCAATCCTATGCAGAGATCAAAGTCAATTTTCTGGTATCTCTTCCGTCCTTTTCTGGGAATGGTAACAGCTATTGCCATCTTTGTTCTTATCAAATCAGGACAGATTGTCATCACTGAAGTCAATACTGAAAAAACAACAGAAGCATTGAATCCATTCTTTGTGTCCTTCCTTGCAATTATCTCAGGACTCCTTGCAGAACAGGCTTACGAAAAAATCTACAATACAGGACAGTCATTTTTCAAGGAAAAAGATGCAAAAGAAAACAGACGTTGGGCGGTTCGATTGAATGCTGAAATACAGAAGCAGAACAAGTCGCTTCTGGAACTTCAGAAATATACAGGAGCTCCATTGGAACTTCTGCAGAAATGGTCTGAGGAAAAAGAATCGGTTCCTGAAAAAGAGCAGAAGATCATTGCTGCCTGGCTCGGCATACCGGGAAGAGAACTATTTACGGATGAATCTCCTGATTTCAAACCGTGAAAACTGTTTCATTGATTTTCCTTTTCAGGCTTCTGCCTGCAATGGAAAATCAATGGCAATATAACCTTCGATCATTCATCAGTCACTGCATTTCTTCCCGCTTCTCTAAGCAATTCTTCCTTTACAGAATATCTCAATCTTTATAATAGATTAATGTTTTATTCATTCCTTCAAAGATTCCTTTTTATCATGATAATCCTTTCATCCGGTGCGGTCTTTTCGCAGACAGAGGAGCAGAAAAAGCATCCTAAATATCCTGAACTTACAAAGCATCTTGAATTGTATAGTGCAGCAAAGCAAAAAGGTGACATTAACGGAGCAATATTAGAGGAACTAAAAGCCCTGGATTTAGCCAAAGAGATTTTTGGTGAAGAAAGTATCCTCGTTTCAGCTTTTTATAATGGCATAGCAAATGACTATTATTCTATGGGAGAATATGATAAGGCTTATGAGTTTTTCACAAAATCACTTTCCATAAGATTGAAAATCTTAGGAGAAAATCATCCTGATGTCGCTGCTTCTTATAATAATCTGGGATCTGTTCATAATACTAAGGGAGATTCTGATAAGGCAATCGAGTGTCACAGGAAATCTTTATCCATCCGTTTGAAAAGGTTAAATGAAAACCACATTGATGTAATAACCTCATATAATAATCTTGGATCGGCTTATAAATCCAAGGGAGATTATGATAAGGCGATTGAATTTCTCTCCAAGTCAGCTGCTGGAATCAGAAATACTTTAGGAGAAAACCATCCTTTTACAGCGACCTCATACAATAACCTGGGAACTGTTTATCAGGAGAAAGGTGATTATGATAGGGCAATCGAGCTGCATAGGAAGTCATTGGCTATTCGACTGAAGATATTTGGAGAAGATCATACCGATACAGGTATGTCTTATAATAACCTTGGAATGGTATATGTTGCCAAGGGAGATTATGAAAAGGCAATTGAATCATTCCTTAAATCACTGCAGATATACAGTAAAGCTTTGGGAAATAACCATCCCGATCTTGCAATCCCTCTCAATAATATTGGCCTTACTTACAGAGAAATGGGAAACGACAATAAAGCAATAGAGTTTTATTTCAAATCTTTCGCGATATTGAGTAAATCTTTGGGAGAAAGTCATCCGTCTGTGGCCACTTCATATAATAACCTAGGAACAGTTTATTATGACAAAGGAGAATACGAGAAAGCGATTGAGTATTTCAGAAAGGCCCTAGAAATCAGATTAAGAACACTCGGGGAAAACCATCCCGACCTTGCCGCTTCATATAATAACTTAGGCGCAGTGTACAAATCGAAAGGAGAATATGAGAAAGCGATTGAGTATTACAAAAAGTCCTTTGGCATAATGATAAAAACTCTGGAAGAAAATCACCCCGATGTCGCCACTTCTTATAATAACTTAGGCAGCGTTTATAATGAAAAAGGAGAATACGAGAAAGCGATTGAGTATTACCAAAAGTCACTTGGCATCAGATTAAAAACGCTGGGAGAAAATCACCCCGATGTCGCCACTTCTTACAATAACTTGGGATCAGTTTATCAAGATAGAAAAGAATTTGAAAAAGCAGCTGAATTCTATATAAAATCGCTTTTTATCAGAATGAAAACACTGGGAGAGAATCATCCTTCGTCAGCCACATCATACAGCAGCCTTGGTTCCTTGTATTCTTCGAATGGATTATTTGAGGAAGCAATAGAGTATTACGGAAAATCACTGGACATCCGATTAAAAACGCTGGGAGAAAATCATTCCGATGTGGCTGCTTCTTTCAGTAATCTTGGCTCTGTCTACCAAAAAAAAGGAGAATACAAGAAAGCGATTGAGTACAACCAAAAGTCACTTGGAATTCTTCGCAAATCAGAAGATCGGCTTACTTATCTTGTAACACTCGACAACGCAGCATCCCTCTACCTTAAACTCAAGAAAACTCCCGAAGCCATCGCCACCTTCGAAGAAGCCGTATCCGTAGTCCTCAAAGCCCGCACGGAAATTGTCGGCAAAGATAAACAGTCTTTCACGGAAAAACATATCCATTTTTTCAAGGAACTTGTGGACTTGTACAACCAAACAGGTCAGCCTCAGAAAGCATTTGAAATCAATGAAAAAATGCGCGGGCTGTCCATCCTCGAAAACTTCCAGCTGCAGTTTGCTTTAAGGGAATCCAAGGTGAATCAAAAGACAGCGGAAGAGATGCTGAACCGAAAGGGAAAAATTGAGTCACTGTATTCTGAATACTCTGCTGTGACCAGGCAGGGAGAGAAAGCAAATGTATATGCAAAATCATTAAAAGATAATATTTTAAAAGAAGAATCTATCCTGGAGAGAATGGATAAGGAATTGGAGAAATCAAATCCTCTGTATGCTAAAAATCGCAAGATACGAATTCCTGAGATTTCTGCACTGCAGAAAAAACTGGGTGATGCGGGAAAGACTCTGCTGGAATTTACTCTGTCTAAAGATATAGATGGAAAGGAAACACTGAGTGCTTTTGTGATTTCCAAAGGAAAATTTCAGTCTGTTGTGCTCGGATCTAAACTGAATCTCTCGCTTGCGATTCAGAATCTGAGACAGATCATTTCTAGAAATCCGAAAGAAAGAACTCTGATCCTCGCAAGAGGCCTGAATAAAGAAGACATTATTTTGGGATACGGAGAATCAGAGTATCTCTGCAAGTATCCAAGTGAGGAGGAAAGAAAAAGATGCAGCGGTTTTGAAGAAGGAACTGAGATTTTCAGAGAAGAACAGAGGAATGAAAAAGATAGACTGAAAAGTCTTGAGAAAAATAGGGGTACTGAGAAGGTCTGGAAGAAATTTGCAGTGATGGAAAGAGAAATTCCTAAGGAAGAGTCTACTGAAAAATTCATGCCATTGTATTTAAAGGAGATATACACTCTTGTGATCTCTCCTCTTCTGGAAAAGAATCTGATCGAGAACAGGGAGATTTTAATCTCACCGGATTCTTCTCTATTCACTGTTCCGTTTGCTGCTCTCCGAGATGCGAAGGGAGAATATTTCGGAAATCATTATTCCATATCCATGATTCATTCTGCGAGCATCTGGATGAAACTCTCCGAGTATGAATATGAAAAATTCAGTCACCTTGTGTATGCGATGGGAAATCCTCTGTATTCCTTTGGGCATTCGGAGACAAGATCAGTCCGTGCAGCAGACTTAAGAGCAGTTGCGAAAGGCGGAAGTATGGAGTCTTTGAAACTCGGCAATTTGAAGGGGAGCAAGGAAGAGCTGTTTTTTCTTTCCGAAAAAATTTATCAGCAGGAAAAATCAGAACATATCCAGATGGGTCTCTCTGCAAACAAGTCTGAGCTTTCCGAGAGATTTGCAGAACGAAAACCTGTGTATAAAACTGTGCATTTTTCTGTGCATGGACTATTCTTTCCGGATGCAGAAGAGCTGAATTCTCTTGCACTCACCTCCCGCAAAAAGGCCGAGGAAGCGGATAAAGAATCTCTGCTGAAATATGAAGCAGCTCAAAACAAAAAACTTCCTGAGGACGGATTCCTGAAAATGGGAGATGTGATTGATCTCGGAATCAAGACGGATCTCGTGATCATGAGTGCCTGCGAAACCTCACTCGGTTCAGAAAGAGCAGGAGAGGGAATGGTCGGTCTGCCCCAGGCATTTCTCTTGGCAGGTTCTCAGAACACAATGGCGACTCTTTGGTCAGTGGACGATCATGGGACAATGCTTTTCTTCAAGAAATTTTATCATCATTATATTTTAAGTAAAATGGATCTGAAAGCCAACAAGTCCCTTCAGACCTCTCAGAAAGAAATCTACAGCGCGAAGGACAAGAATCAGTATATCGATCCCTACTACTGGGCTGCATTTGTGATTTATGGGGAGTGAGTGTATATCATTATTGGAGTTGTTGAAAACTATTTTTTCAACAACCCCAATTAAAAATTAATGCAGATTCTTGTATGCTAAAACTGCGAGAGCAGAATAACCGAGGAACATAACCAAAGCCATAAAACGCATTACATTTATCGCCTGATGCATTCCTTTTGGCACATTCGGAGCAAACTTAGCTTTGCCTGCATATACACCGAAGTGATTGACTGTGAGCAGAAAGCTGATGAATGCAATACTGGCAAGAACTGCAAAACGAGACTCAGGTGAAGAGCTGATTGCAGTTATCGCAATAACGGCAGCGCCGATTCCGGCTCCAAAACTGCACTCCATCCTGTGAAACACTGCTGCTGCCGAAGCCATTTCCTTAAGTTCCTGAGAACTGCTGTTCAGTGCAGCATTCAAATCCATTTTAAAAAGAAAGCGAGCTGCCATATCATTCTTGAAAAAAAATATACCAAATAATGATAAAAAATTTATTCCAAAAAAATAAATTGCAAATGTGAAAATACCGTCCATAACTGAATATCCTTAAAGACTCTTTTATTGTTCAATGGATTCGTCTAAATCCATTGCAGACATACTTGAAATCTGTCTTCGGATGTCAATCTCTTTCGGAGACTTTCACTTTATGACTGAAGAAATCAACCCAAAGTAATGAATTACTCACCTTACACAAATGAGAGATGATATCTGGAATCTGTAATTTTATAGATTTGGTAGGAAAATCTAGCAGTTTTGCAGCTTGCGATGGATTAGAAAAAACAGCGGCTTCCACTCTAGCAGCGAATTCCAAGTTTGCGGAAGTTTAGCCAATTTCAAAAAATCAGTTGGCATAAGAATAATTGAACAAATCATAGATACATTCTCGGGAGAGTAAAATGAAGTTTCTTATTATTTTTCTTTTTTCACTTGGGTTCGTCCTTTCGGTATCTTCTAAAGATATAAAATCAGATTCTAAAAAGATTCCCTGTGCCAAGCTGGGAGCAAAACAATGCACAGACGGAAACCGCAAAGACTGCTTCTGGGATCAGGCAGACGGGTGCCTGTCCAAAACAGATCCTAAACCGAAGATTCAGGAAGATAAAAAAATTCCCTGCACTAAACTGAATGATGATAAGTGCACTGGTGGAAGTCGCAGAGACTGCTTCTGGGATGAGAGAGACGGATGCCAGTCCAAAACGGATCCAAGGCCGAAGAGAGGGGAAGACAAAACAATTCCCTGCACCAAACTGAAAAATGATAAGTGCACTGACGGCAGCCGCAGAGACTGCTTCTGGGATGACAGAGACGGATGTCAGTCCAAGACAGATAGAAAGTCATCCAAAAAATGATGATATATTTCAAGTATGTATAGAAGACTAGTTTCCATACTGCTCTTTGCAGTGTCCGGATGTGATGCCATAAGATATAATAAAGATTTGAATAAGCAGAAAACAGATTGCAAGTCACTGCTTGAAACGATAAAGTATGTCGGTTTTCTGGAAACAAATTGCCCTGGCTGTATGAAAATCAGCTGCATCGATTGTGGACCTTCAGGAGCTGAAATTCGTTTTCTAATTCTCCTGGGAAACTATGCTGAATGTCAGAAGAATCTGAAGAAGATGCAAAAACTGAAGTGAATTCAACCTTCTTTCATTCTTAAAAATTTAACTGCATATCGAATAATAAACACTGCAATCGCTGAGCCTGCAATCCAGAATGGAAACAGCATCAGATGCACAAGTCCAGCCCATCCTCCAAAGAGAATTCTATCCAAATACTCAGAATATGTACACTGATAAGCCGGAATATCTGTAGGCATTCCCGGACAGATTCCATTGAAACTGTGCAGTTCATTCCAGCTGATGCTCAGAACAAAAAGAGGATATGTGATACTGTAAATCAAAAAGGTATATAATATAAATGACAAAAAATTTTTCATAACAAGCCTCTGCTCAGAAATATTTCATGCTTCAATTCTTACCCCAGATTTCCTCCAGCCTCTTGTCACGTCCGCACCCGTGTCTGTAATATTTGTAACGGATTGGATTCTTTTTATAATAATCCTGATGATATTCTTCTGCCGGATAAAATTCACCTGCCTGACTGATCTCTGTATAAATTGCGGGAAACTTTTTTTCCAGTGCCTTTTTGGATTCCAACGCTTCCTTTTTCTGCTCCTCATTCAGATAAAAAATCCCTGATCTGTACTGAGATCCCGAGTCACAGAACTGCCTGTCCTTTGCTGCCGGATCAATATTTCTCCAAAATACTTCGAGCAGTTTTTTGAAGGAAATTTTTTTCGGATCGAATTCAATTTTTACAGCCTCAGTGTGTCCAGTTCCTCCAGCCGAAACTTCTTCATAGGTTGGATTCTTTTTCGTTCCGCCTGTATAGCCTGAGGTAACACTGATAACTCCCTCCAGTTTTTCAAACGGAGGCTCCATACACCAGAAACATCCTCCTGCAAAAACAGCAGTTCCAATTTTGGGAATGGATTCATTTTTCTTCTGCGAAAAAACTGAATTAGAGAGTAAAAACGAAAACAATAAAAAAATTACGTATTTACTGCGATTCATCATATTGACTATTCTCCCCTGCCTACTTTTTTATTCTTCGGCTTGCATAGGATTAGACCCTTTTGCAATCAGTTATTTCCCGGATGTGTAAAAATAGCGATCACCCTCAAGCACGAATCCATTGGAAATCGTCCCGTCCGTTCTCTTGCATACAAACTCACAGTTTTATCGAACTGAATTTCCAGTTTGCCATTGCTGACCTTGTAAGTGCCGGTTCGAGAAGTTGTATTGAGTGCATAACCGCATCCAGGCCTTTTCACGGATTTTCAATCCTTCTTTTTCTGAAACAGTCCCTTCCACATCTGCTGCATTCAGTCCAACACCCATAAAAAGTATTATCAATATCAGTTTTTTCATAACACTCATTCTGAATCTGCACCGTTTTTTTGTAAACTCTAATGATTCCAAGGGCACAGTCAAGTGCCGAACAGGTCGGCAGTATTTTTCTGTCCAAATATTCAAGCTGATAAAGTTTTGTATTAACTATGGAATTTACGAAGAAAATCGGCGTAATTGATTTCGGAGGGCAATATGCACATCTGATTGCCTCCAGACTCAGAAGACTCGGTGCATACACTGAAATTATTTCAAACGAAGAATCTCTGAATAAATATAAAGAGTTTTCAGGACTTGTTTTTTCCGGAGGACCTGCGAGTGTCTATGAAGAAAACTCACCTCAGATATCCTCTGATGTGCTGAATCTGCAAATTCCTATTTTAGGAATATGTTACGGTCATCAGCTGATTATGAAGCTTCTGGGCGGCGAGGTTTACAAGTCGGCAAAAAGTGAATATGGACTCGCATACCTCGAAAAAGTTCAGACATCAAAACTGACGGACGGATTTGAAAATTCTGAACAGGTCTGGATGAGCCATGGGGACGAGGTTGTAAAAATTCCAGAGGGATTTTCCGTTTTCGCCAGAAGTTCGCACTGCAGTTTTGCTGGTGTATTTTCTGAGGAAAAAAAGATATATTGTGTACAATTTCATCCAGAAGTGACCCACTCTGTAAAGGGAAATATTCTTCTGGAAAATTTCATTAAAATTACCGGTTCTTCCGGAACATGGAATCTGGCAGAGTTTCTCAAGAAAAAAACAGAAGAGATACTGATTGCTGTTCCGAATGGAAAGAAAGTGTTTATGCTTGTATCCGGAGGTGTTGACTCGACAGTAGCTTATACTCTTCTGACTAGAATCTTAGGAAAGGATCGAGTGGCAGGGCTTCTTGTAGATACAGGGTTTATGCGCAAGAAAGAAATACAAATTCTCAAAAAAGCATTAAAAAGAAATGATGTAGAGATTGCAGTAGCAGATGCATCTAAGGCATTTTATAAAGCTTTGAAAGGAATTCGAGAACCGGAGCAGAAAAGAAAAATAATCGGCGATCTTTTTATTAAAGTGAAAGATGAAGCAGTCACTTCCTTCATACCCGATCCGGAAAACTGGATTCTTGGACAGGGGACCATTTATCCTGATACGATAGAAAGCGGTGGAACAAAACATTCTCACAATATAAAAACTCATCATAACAGAAGCCAGGCAGTTCTTGATCTTCTGGAAAAAGGTCTTGTAGTTGAACCGTTGAAGGAACTGTACAAGGATGAAGTCAGAGAACTGGGAAGTCTTTTGGGACTCAGTATGGACATTATAGAAAGACATCCTTTTCCCGGCCCCGGCCTTGCAGTCAGAATGATCGCATCCTCAGAAGACAATGAGTTTGCAGACAGGGAACAGTCGGACAGACTGATTGCATTTTACAAGAATGCACAATATAAAATATTGCCTCTGAAGTCGGTGGGAGTTCAGGGCGATTCAAGAAGCTACAGACATTGTGCTCTTCTGAATGACTTTACAAGAAGCTGGCACGAATACAGGAAGGTTTCAACGGATATCACAAATCATATTCGCGGAATCAACAGAGTTGTATTTGCACCGTTTCAGAGAAATCTTCCGGAGAAGCTGAAGTTTTCTCAGATTTTTCTGGACAAGACACATTCAGATCTTCTTAGAGATGCCGATTTTATTGTGAATAAGATTCTTAAGAAAAGAGGAATTTCTCAGGAAATCTGGCAGATGCCGGTTGTCCTGATTCCGGTGGGAAAGAAAAAGGGCAGATTCAGTATCGTCCTCAGGCCGGTTGAATCAATGGAAGCGATGACTGCAAACTTTTATCCAATGAGAAGAAAATTCCTGAAAGAAATTGTCAAATCACTGAAAAAACTGAAAAGAATTTCCTGGGTATTTTATGATATTACAGATAAACCTCCAGGTACGATTGAGTGGGAATAAATAATGAGTGATCAGAAAAAGACTATCATAGAAGATGAAGTCTTCACGAAGAAGCAGATTATGGAGTTTTCCAAGGTTGTGAGAGTCATTCATTCCTACAATGATGACAAGGAAGATTACCGATGGGATCTTCTTTCCTGTTTTGTTCAGGCACTTTTCTGGACGGGATGCCGAATTTCCGAACTGGTCAAAGTAACTCATGAAGATATAGAACAAATAATGAAAAATGATGTTTTCCTGAGAGTTCATATCTCAGGAAAAAGAGAACGATCTGTACTTATGCCGAAGAGCCTCTGGGCAGAAATTCGGCTGATTACAAAAAAGGAAATCGGGTATCTTTTTCAGAGCAGGCATGGACTGCCTTTCAAGAAAGACTCTGTATTCAGAGAACTCGGGAAAATTCGCAGGGAACTTACAGACAAGGATATCTATACTGATATATTCAAGCATTCCAGAGCAATGCATCTCTACAGACTGACAAAGGATCTTAAACTGATTCAGAAATATCTCGGAAATCCGAAGAAAAATTTTTATGAGTATGTCTATTCTGAAAAATCCGAAAATCGCGGAAAGTATGTTCTTCAGGTGTTCAGAAGGGAAAAACTGGTATCCATTCTAAGATTCGAAACAGCCGAGGAAAGAGCCGAGGTCAAAGCAGAGCTGAAAGCATTAAAAAATCATTACAAATTTGTCACTGGAAAAGACGATTGAACACTCAGGAATACATATCTGCCTATCTTCAGGAGAATATTGCAGAATCGGAAACTCTGAACAGAATGAAAAACGTGATTGCAGAATTTGCCGCACGTGCTCCTAAAATTCTAGTGACGAAATGCATTGACGGACGAGTTCACGGAAGCAAGGCAAAAGGGTATCCTGCGACAACAATCCGTTTCGGACGAACGGACGGAAATACAGTCTCCACCGAAAAGAACAATTACTGGTTCTGGAATCGAATCGATACGACAGTCAACAGTGCCCTCTGCAATACTCCTGAAATGCCTGCAATATTTATAGCATATATGCACCGTTCGGACCTGGGCTATGGATGTGCGGCACACAATAATAATGATGAAGCAGCTTTTGAGGCAGTTCAGAATCAGGCTCGTGCTGTAAAAAAAATTTTCCAGCCTGACAGACTCTATGTGCTCGAAGGAATTACAAATACAGATACAATGGCAGAAACACTGATCTTTGATGAAAAAGTTCGGATCAGTTCAGAGGAAATAATAAAAGATTTTAATCTAAATGAACTTAAGGATATCTTCTTTAAGGGATTTTTGAAATATCCGATCAAAGACCCTGCAAGTTCCAGACTTGTTCATTTCAAGACACCCGAAGAGCTGATGCAGGGTGATGCTCCTCTTTTTCATACTGATTTTCAGACCTCGCTCTCAATGAAGTCATTTCTGCTGCTGGAAATTTCCCGCATTATCAATGAGGATGATCATGATTCTCAGAAGGTGATTCAGCCGGATATTTTTAATGCAATTATATCCCAGCTCGACAAGGTTGAGTCTCTTCCAAAATCTCTCCGTGCACCGTTCTTTTATCAGATATTCTGGAATATCAGTTACGCACTGTATCAGAAAAAGAGAATTTCTGCGATGACCTATGAAGAGAGCATAAAACTTCTTGATCATGGTGAAGAGATCATCTGCTACGGGGATGGATTTGAACTGCTTGCCAGAAACAAAATTGTCCTTGTGAAGGCAGGCAGAGGTGATGATACAAATTCACTTCAGGTTGCAGCCAGAGTTCTCGACAGAAACAGAGAGAAAAAGATGCCTGAGTATTCCAGAATTATTCATCTGAATATTGAAATCAGCGGAGAACAGATCACCTGGGATGATTTTAATGAAAATATATCCTCCAGAATGCATACAATGCTCAGACATATCGATGATGTATTTGGAGACAGAGTAACTATACTTACAACGTATTCCTACAGAGACAATAAAAGATTTTATCCTATAGTAACAGTAAAAGACAAAAGAATCAGTTACCCGGTAAATCTTTTAAACGAGATCAACTCATCAATGAGATTTTCCAATATGGCACTGAAAAGCCGTGAAGCTCTATATGCCGCCGACAAGCTGATATAAAAGAAAGTTGTCCTTTAAAATCGCAGTTTACTGCTCTTATCTAATCAAATTGAGCTGCTCAGCAGTGTAATTTCATAAATGCATTAGGAAAATCTAGCAGCTTCACCGCTTGCAGCAGTTTCCAAGTTTGCGATGGATTAGCAAAATGGGAGTTTAGCCAATTTCAAAAAACCTGGCAGCCATCTTCAAAAAACCTGGCGGCCATCTTCGATGACTTGGCGAGGGCGGTAGCAGCTTCCAGATTTTGCGAGACCTTAGGGCCGCCGGCAGGCAAAACTCCAAAAACGCCCCACCTGCAGCCGAAGGCAGCCGAAGGCGTAAGATGAGTTAGTCAGACAGAATATGGAATCAGAAAAATGGGTGCATCTTAGTTCTTCCAAGGATATTTTATATCCCGAAGAATGAAATTCATTTCTTTGCAGACAAGTTCAATTCCGTCCTTGGAAAGTAGAAACAGATAGACTTTTTTTCCGTCCCCTATCCGTATATAAATTTTCTGACATTTCCTTGAATAGGTACCGCTGTCGATTTCATCGCTACCAGGCCAGGCCAATTCAAAACGGCCGCCTTTTTCAAATTTGATGTATCCCGGCTCACCGCATCCTTCACATCCGGAAACAGATTCTCCTTTTACAGGTTTGCCGATAAATGACTTCCCTTCCAGGACAGGGTGTTCAGCATCTCTGCTCTGCAGATCCAAGCCTATCATAAAGAATAAGCATATAATAACATATAATATATTTTTCACGAACCCGTCTCCTGAATCAGGATCTGCACCGGACATTTCTGCCTCCAGCATTTTTTCCATACTTCATTTTAGGCAGGATTTGCAAGCCGTTTTATATTTGTCTTCCCTGAAGCTGCAATAAAATTCAGTTTATTGAAAATATTCATTTCTCAGTTGTTTATTAAGTGTATGATGCGATTCAAGGAAGCAATGAACCTGAAATGGAAGGTTCTTTTCGATCTGAAGATTTTGTTCGGTTCAGTTGATAAATTTTTTTCTTGCTTTTTGGACAGGCATACGTCTAATATATTTATGCTGAAGAGATCGTACATTCTGATCCTGCTTTTTTCTGCAGCTTACTGTCAGCCCAGCTTCAAAAGATCACCTTCTCAGTTTTCAGGCCTTTTTGGAATTATTACGGCTGCTGCACTGGCATCAGCGAATGCTGTGCCTGCAAAATATGTGACATCCGACTTTATGTCCGGCGATTCCATATCTCCCGTAGTCATTTCTAAATCTCAGAAACTCGGGATTTTTATGGATAAGGAAATGACTGTTGACTGTCAGATATCCTTCAATGGGACAGTTCAGTCCTCAACGGTTTCCCTTTCCTCTGAAAAAAAAGTGATATTTTTCACTCCCTCTGCCGCTGGCTGGCCGGTGAATCTTGGTACAATCAGTTATATAAACTTTTCCAACTGCAAGGATGCTGCAGGCGCTGCTGTCGCAAGTTCAGGAAACGGGGCACCTGTATATGTAGCAGACGGGGCTGTTTATCTGGATGGAACCAACGGACTTGATGGAAATTACACTGGTATGACAACGGGAGACCCTCTCCTTTCTCTAAATGCGGCACTTACTGCAGTTACATCAAATTGCACTGGAGCTTGTGCGATACTGATGAAGGGAGGAGTGTATCCGATTCCATCCTCAATTACTGTACCTGCCAATGTAAGTTTTTTTGGCGGATATGATCCTGCTGACTGGAAAAAAAGAAGAGCAGACAGGACATCCCTTGCTCCATATGATACAATCATTGATGATCTGTCCTCAAATGTTACAGGTTTGGCCGCAGATCCGTATTCAAGCATTAAATACAGTAATTATTCAGGAGTTAAGGAAAAATCTGTTTTAGATGGGCTGATGGTCTACGGTCCATTTTCTGCGAATGCAGGAAGTTATGTGTCGCCGATTGGCACTGTCAGTCTGCAGGCAGGTGCAGGCATTATCATAAGAAACACTCAGTCTCTTGACAGAATAAATACAATCAGCGTGATTTCTACTGGATTTTCTGCGGTTGGAAACAGCGGAACAATCCAAATTCAGAACAGCAAGATGACTGCCTCGTATTCAGCAGCTGCTTCGAGTGAAAGGCATGGAATTGTTTATTCCAATTCAGTGGCCGGAAGCTTGCTCTATATCACGGAAAGTGAATTGGATTCAGGAGTTTCTTCTGCCAGCTCAGCAGGGTTCAGAACCGCAGGAGCAGTTTTCGGAAATATCAATTTAGAAAAAAATATCATACGAGGCGGTGACGTCTCTGCCAATTCCTCCTATGGAGTCTATGCTGATTTTACGACAACAAATGGAATGATTATCATCGGAAATACCATCACATCCGGAAATGCGGGAGCCAACAGTTTTGGAATCCATCATTTATCCGGCTCAGGACTTGTAATTTCCGGAAACACAATCACATCAGGATCCTCCGGTTTTACGACAGCGGCTATTGATAAAATCGCTTCAGCCGGAATCAAAACAGTTGCGGGAAACAGTCTGACAATCTCCAACAACACTGTTATTTCCGGCAATACAACTTCCTCATCCAATTCACCGGTCACTGCAGGAATCGGCATCACTGCTGGCGCAGGGATTTCAATTACCGGCAATAAGCTTACATCCGGAACAAACGGAGGTACGGTGGGATTGTCTGCCGGTATCCAAATGATCGGAACAGCTTCCGGTATCTCCATCAGCCAGAACAATATCACATCAGGAATGGGTGCGAACAATTCTTATGGGATAGAATCAGGTGCAAATACCACAACCATTTCCGGAAATACAGTTCATTCCACTATCTGCTCAGCCTCCAGCTGCGGGGTTTCTGCAGTGAAAAACAACGGTAATCCATCCATTACGATTTCAGGAAATATTTTGACAACCGGTAACTGTTCAGCTTCAGGATGCTATAACCGTGTTCTGGATATGGCGGGCGGTACAAATACAACGATCACAGGAAATACAATTACAGGCGGAAACGGACACTCACATGCATATGGCATTGAGGCCAATTCCGGAAATTTTGTTATAGATTCGAATACGGTCATCGGCGGCGGCTGTCTGAATGGGAGCTGCAGCAGCAGGGGAATAAGTGTTTCCTCTGGCACCTCTATTACTTTGACTAAAAACAATATTACAGCTGGGACCTGTCAGGCCGCCTCTTGCGATCAGAAAGGACTGGTTCTGGCAGCCAGTGCCACATCATATACCATCAATGAGAATACTGTAGATTCTGGAACACCTTCTGCGAATACTTCCTCCAGGATTGCATTTGATCTTGTCAATTGGCCGAATAATTCAGATATTCAAAGAAATACATTTATTAACAGGAATGGTGCAGGAGATCCTGTTGGCATAGATATCACTAGCAGGTCAACTAGTGCCAAAATTTGCAGTAATGTGATCATTGGAGGAGGAAGCACCAATGCAAGTGCAGCCTTATCGGCCTTAAGAACAAGTATAAATGCTGGCGGCTTAAAGATAATGGGAAACACAATCATTGCACCTGTATTGAATACGAATACAGCGTATGGAGTGAACTTTTCATCCGGGGGTGCTTATTCAAATCTTAAACTCGATCAGAACATCATTTATGGACATCCAAGCTATATCGGTTCCACGACCTGCATTAAAGAAAGTGGAACTGTAACATACAGTACCTTGGTAAGAAACAATGTATCCAATTGTAATAATCTTTACGATGATAATAATGGAACAATGCGGAATTTTATCTGTACTTCCGGAGGGCCAATTGGAAACTTTGATGGATCAAGTACTTCCTGCGGAAATCAACTTACAGGTGTTTCTGCTACGGACAATACCAATCTGAATCCAGTCTTTGTCAACTTTTCCGGCAACGATCTGCATCTCGATCCATCCACTCCTGCCGGAATCAGAACGGTAATGGCGGCACCGGATATCACTGCCTTCAGCACAAACTGCGGAAATGTGCTCGACCGCGACGGAAACACCAGAACCGCCGGAACTTCGATTGGGGCGTATAAGTAGAGCAATTTAAAATGCGGGAAATAGAACGCAGTCAAGCATTCCAAAAAAGTCCCATCTGCATACAGTAAGAGAGTAAAATGAATTTAGAGTTGCCAGTAATTCAATAAAAAACCCTCATATCCTTATGCTGAGAAAATTGTACATTCCGGTCCTCATTTTTCTTTTTTCCTTCTGCAAACCCCACCTCAGTA
>JBPOJG010000542.1:0-13949 GCA_052033835.1 Spirochaetota bacterium | reverse complement strand
TTGCTCAGCTGACAAAGGGCAGAGCAGACATCACCATCCTTGAAAAAGGAAATGAACCTCTCACAAAAGTAAAAATTTCCGGCGGGGGCAGATGTAATGTCACTCACCATCTGTTTGATCCGGAGCTTCTTTCGCAGAGATATCCCAGAGGATCAAAAGAACTGCGTGCAGCGTTTGCAAGGTTTCAGCCCAAGGATACAATAGAATGGTTTTCCAAGAGGGGAGTTCAGCTAAAGACAGAAAAAGACGGACGGATGTTTCCAGTCACAGACTCTTCTTCCACGATTATAAACTGTTTTATGGATCAGATTCGCCATTATAATATATCTCTCAAAATGAACTCTCCTATTCAGTCGGTATTCGTTCAGAAGGATGAGGACGGAAACCGATTTAAGCTTGTCGGTTCGGAGGGAGGAGAACTGTTCTTTGATTTTCTTCTGATTGCGACCGGTTCAAACCGAAAAGTCTGGGGCTGGATGGAAGCATTGGGACACACAATAGAATCTCCAGTCCCTTCCCTATTCACTTTAAACATTCCTGATTCCAGGATGAGCAGTCTTCCGGGAACATCTGTTCCAAATGCAGAAATCAGAATTCATCCTAAAGGAAAACCACAGAATGGACCTCTTCTGATCACTCACTGGGGATTCAGCGGTCCTGCAGTTTTAAGGCTTTCCGCCTGGGAAGCCAGAGCTCTTGCAGAATGCGATTACAAGACAAAGATCAAAATCAACTGGACTGGAAAGTATAATGGCGAAGAGTATATATCGTATTTACAATCCATGAAAAAAGAGTTTCCTGCAAGACTGATATCATCGACTCCGACAGAAGGATTTTCTGCCAGACTCTGGGAAACATTTCTGAACAACTGTGAAATTTCTTTGGAAAAAAGATGGTCAGAGATATCAAACAAAGAAATGAATCTGCTCCGAGAGGAAGTCACTAACGGAATCTTTGATGTGGACGGAAAGGCAGTATTCAAAGAAGAGTTTGTCACCTGCGGAGGAATCAAACGCAAGGAAGTGAATTTCAAAACAATGGAAAGCAGAATCATTCCAGGACTTTATTTTGCAGGCGAGGTTCTGGACATTGACGGAATCACAGGCGGCTTCAATTTTCAGAATGCGTGGACTACAGGTTCCATTGCCGCCGAAGGAATTGCATTTTCTACTTTACAACACTGACTGACGATTTCTTCTATACTTGATGTCTCTGCGAAAGCCCAAACGGTACTTCAATACTTCAGGCCCAAATCGGGCTTGGGAGCATTATACCTTGATGCGTCCAGATCTGATAGAGAAAGGAAAAGATCTTGTGTACAAAAGCCGGTATTTCACTATCTGGGCTCCTCGTCAGACGGGCAAGAGTACGTATTTCCGTCTTTTGGCTGACGAACTGGAAAAAGAAGGATACAGTGTAAGTCATATAAACTTTGAGAATTATAAAACAGAAGATGCAAAAGAATTTCAGAAACGTCTGAATCGAAAACTTTCAGAAGACTGGAACGAGTCATTCTCTTTCGATTCAATTCCGGCATTGTTTGAACAGATAGATACTATCAAGGGCAGGAAATTTGTGCTGATCATTGATGAAGTAGAAGGAATCAACGAGGAATATTTTGGAACTTTTCTGCATTCCATTCGAAACGCTTATCATTCAAGAGAAAAACATTCTCTGAAGTCTGTGATCCTGGTCGGGGTTTCCAATATTACAGGAATCATTTCCGACAATGCGAGTCCTTTCAATATCGCTGATGAACTCGATGTTCCCTATTTTACAGATCAGGAAACGAAAGAGCTTCTCGGCCAGCATGAAACAGAAACTGGACAGAGGTTTCATCCCAAAGTGGTACAGAAGATCAGCGAAATCACAGCCAATCAGCCTGGACTTGTCAACGGATTTGCACGCAGACTTACAGAACAGCATCCGGACAAAGAAGAAATCGGATATGAGGACTATCTCAGAACAGAGGAATGGTACCTTACAGAGGCGATAGATAAAAATATAGCTAATATCATTAATAAAGCAGCAAAACACAGAAAATTTGTGGAAGGACTTCTTTTTTCAGAAACAAACGTTCCTTACAGTATCGACAGACCTTCAGTAAAGGATCTTCACGTCAACGGACTTCTCAGAAAAGGACGTGATGGAAATGTGGAGTTCTGGGTGCCCTTATATAGAAAAAGACTGATTGAGGCCTTTTACCCTTACACTAACGGAGAGGGAGACAGAATTAAAAATACATTACCATTATATGATATTGCGGATGAAGCAACTGGAAAAATTGACTTTGACAGACTGATCAGTTCATTTAAGGAATATATCGGCAGGCGAAGTTTTCGTCCTTTTCGGGAAAAGGATGAAAAAGGAAACTTCAAGTCCATTCCGGAAGCAGTAATGGTGTACAGTTTTGAAACATACATACAGTCGTTCCTGCAGATGATCGGAGGAAAAAGCTACAGGGAAGCACAGGTTTATTTAGGAAACAGTGATCTGGTCATCAATGTGTTTGGAAAAGAATATCTGATTGAAACAAAAATATACCGTTATGATCGGCAGTTTCAGGCAGGAAAAAAACAGCTTGCCTGGTACTGCAGAAAACTTGGACTCTCTGAAGGAATTTATCTTGTTTTTGTGCCAAATGTGATTCTGTATCCTGAAAGAGCAAAAGAAGGAATTGAAATTATAGACGGGGTTACAGTCAAAATATATATGATTCGATATGACGAGGAAAAAGATTTCTGAAGAATATTTCTTGCCAGAGATCTCGGGCTGAATAAAATTGCCTGCAATGATCTCTGAAATTTTCACTGAAATTGTAAAAATTGCCGCGAGGGCACTGATTCGTACTGCCGTCATAACCGGAGGAAGTTTTATCATCAATGCCTCCTTTTGGGTATTCCTGTTTTTCTCTCTGAAGCAGAGTATGGGAAATGATATTGAATGGCTTGCACTGATACTGAACTGGAAGCTGATCATTTGCGGGTTTTTTATGTTCTTTGCTTTCCCTGCATCCTATTTTTTTCTTATCCAGAGATACAATTTCATGAAAATTCTATATGATCTTCTGATGGGACCCAAGCGAGCATTTCTGGAACTGGCAGTGAACAATGTTCTGAATATCCTTGTAGATGAAAAACAGTATCCGGGAAAAGTAAAAACAAAGGAACTCCTGGCCAAACTCACAGACAAACTTCCCGACTTTATGAAGAGCCTGAGCAGCACTTCAATATACATACGGCCTATTATGAAACTGTTTTTCAAGAAATTCAATTTTCTTCTGGATGTGCAGGAAGTGCTGGAACAGGAACAGGTTCTGGAATGGACTCGCGAGGATTTAGTAAAAAGAATTACAGACAGGGTAGATGAACGTTTTTCATTCAGCATTCTCGCACCTAGGCCAATCTATGCATTCATCGCCGGGATAATAAATATTCTGTTCCTGACCGGATCTTATTTTGCAGTAGTCAGTCTTTGATTATGCTGCAAACACTGAAGTCGGGAGTGTGTAATTCCAAGTTCGTGGGTTTGTCCTTAAGACTCCAAACTCTCTCAGATTAAGGTTGATATTAAAAAACAAAGTTTTTTTATAGTATGAGAATCACATTTAAAGGAAATTACCGGAATGAAAAAAGCAGTTCTTAAAACTATTCTGACAGGATTATTCGCATTTTTTTTATCAAGCGGGCTGTCTGCAAAAAGCCATAAAGGGCATCACTCAAAGTCAAAGGCTCAGGTTTGCAAATGCTGTGGAATGAAAATGGAAAAAGGAAAAAAGATGAATGCAGGCAAATCAGCAAAACTCCCTAAGTGCGGCAAGAAAGGAAAAGGGAATTGCGGATATTCTGCGGTTAAAAAGCATAAGAAAAAGCATCATTAATTTTCCAACCTTCTTCAGTTTAACCCTGCTGCTCACCTAGTGCATAGGCGCAAAGGTGAGTGAATAGCAGAAATATCCAATTCATAAAAGCGTAAAAGATCATCAGAATTCCAATTTCAGATAAAAATACTTGATTTGTGAAATGTAAATTCGCAGTCTAGAAATATCACAGGTTTTCAGCAAAATCCGGCCTAGGGAACGCAAAATGGAATACGAAGAGCATATAAAGCCTAGAACAAGAGAAGTCAGACTTCGGGACAAAAAAAGGGTTGCAGTTTGCGGCGGTTCCTTGGGCAGAGAACAGAGATCCTTGGTCAGAGGGCAGCTTGTGGATATCGGTGTTCCGAATATTGCAGAGGCAGCTGATATTTGGGATTTTTTGACCGGTTTTTTCAAGGGGGAAGAGAATGATGTAACTCCCTTCAAAGATCTCGGACTTGCCCCAGTCAGAAAGCCCATTCTTTCCATTGAACTGTTTAACGAGAAAGAAAAGAAGGTCTTTGAATCCGAAAATTTCAACGGAAATGAGGATGGATTCTTCTCCTATGAAATCAGGAAAAAGCTGAGACCGGGAAAATACACATTTCATGTCATTTTTAGAGGGATAGACAGCTACAGACAGTATACGCAGGATATTGCGTATATGAATCTGAGAGATAAGAGTGACATTACCAAATCGACCATTGTCGGAATCGGTAAAATGAGAGTGCTTTCCGAAAACTACAATGAATTTATCACTACTTCAGATATTGATCAGACATATTTAGCGACTGAGCTGGGTTCAAAAAAGGGAATGCTCTCTACTCTTTTTGAAACGCCTAACGAAAAGTTTTTTCTTCCTGGAATGCCTGAACTGTACTGGACGCTGAGAAGAGATACGGAAGACACACCGTTATGTTTTATTTCAGCAAGTCCTCATTTTTTCAGAAGAAGCCTGCTTTCCACTTTCAAACATCATGGAGTAGAAACAGAGTCGCTTCACTTGAAATATCTGGCGGGAACAGTCAAAGGAGTCGTTGACAAAGTCGTTGCTTCCATTACAAGACCGGACACAATCCTGAAAGAAGGAATTCAGCCTGCGGTTGAAAGAGTAAAAAAGTTTTTTCATTCCTCCTACTTAAGTTTATTCGATCAGATGTCTTATAAACTCACGATTCTTCTTGAGGACAGAATTTATCAGCCTTCCAAAGCAAAGGAAATTCTTCTGGGAGATAATACTGAAAGTGATTATTTCATTTTTACATTATATCAATTGATATTAATGGGAGAGATCGAAGGAAAAAAACTCGAAGACTATCTCTACCGGCTGAATTTTTTAGGAAGAGATGCTGTTACCAGGGATCAGGCAAAGAGAATCCGCTCTCTGGCTGAGGAAAATATTTCAATCCATGGAAACCGAAATCCTGTGAGAGCCGTTCTGATTAATCTGACTCATATCGGTCCGCGTGACGACAGGATGAAGCAGTCGGTTCTGGATTCACTTCCTCCTGGAATCAATCTGGACAGGATAAAGAAATTTGTATGGTATCAGCCTACACAGGGAGCATTAGGATTTTCTACAATACTCCATTCACTCGGAATTTTGAGTTTTGATTCAGTTCTGGATATAATGAAAGGAATGATCGGAAAATACCACAATGGAAGAGTTGTGGATGAAGAGTATCTCAGAAATCTTTCCGAAAATCTTCTTGTTCCGGAGTCTGCAAATCAGAGCCGTGATCTTGTTACGGGCATTCTGCTTCAGTGCCTGGAAGAAATCAGAACCGGAAGGCCTTCATTGAGAAATGCACCAAAAATTTTAGTTATTGAAGATCCTGTCAAAAAAGAGGAAGAATCAGAAGAAGAAAAGTCAGTTTCTGCCGATGAAACGGTAGTGGACAATCTCTGAGCCGTTTAAGCGGATATAAATTTCATATCCGCTCTGCAGCTGTTCTTCAAATTTTTTCAAAGTCTGCAGGGCATCCTTTTCATTTTGGAACCGCATATAAAAAGGATACTGCCTCGATTTATAATTATAAGGAAATCTGTCAGATACCATTAAAGTAAGTCTGAATTCCTCCCGTCTGGCTTCAATGATAAGATGGCTTACATTCTTGCGATGAATGATTCTTTCGAACAGACTCAGATCCCAGGGATTGATTTCATCGGACTGTGCATAAACGGCAGTCATTACAGAGAAAAGAAAATAGAAGTATATTGACTTCACTTCTGACCGTCCGTTCTATTTATGATTTCTTCAATTTTTAAAACAGTCCCATCTGTTCTTTCAAGGATTTTACTGTCAAAGGAATTTTCCCTATAGGTGAGGCCAGGTCGGGATGCGGCAACCTCTGATGCAAATTTCCTGAATTTTTCCCTGTCAATCTGACCGCCTGAAATGAAAACTCCAGTATCCGAATCATCGAGTTCCAGTACGATATCGTACCACCCAATATGGGTAATCACTGAATATACATAGTATTTGTTCTTTTCTGAATCAAAAAAAAGTTTGTCATAATCCAAATCCAGAATCAGTTCCAAGCGGGACATTGTCTTATCTTTTATTACTGAACCTGTCCGTCAAGTCAAGATATTCATATCTGGACAGAACTGCACCTTATTCACAAAATTATCCGTCATTTTTCTCTTTACAGATCAGACAGAACTGCTGAAATTCAGACTGTGAGCAGTCTAACAATAGATGCCATTATTTTTCGAGGTAGTATGAAAAATCTAATTTTTATTTCCACCGTTTCTGTTCTGCTCTTTACCTGCGCAAGTTCTGAAAACTCCGATACTGTTCCCTCCGCTGAATCAAAAAAAGAAGCAATCATCATAACAGAAAGAACTGAGTATGAGGTGCAGTCTTCAGAGAGAGAAAAATATAACGAACAGGTTTCCTGCCACGAGAAAGATTGTACTGTTCTAGGTTATGAAAATTTTTCGGAACTGGAAGATAAAATTGCAGAAAAGATGGATGAGAATGCAGGTAAATTTCTGATTCGAGTCAATACCTATTCCAGAAAAAAACTGAGCGATCCGGAGCTTGAAAATGTTCTAGTATATTTGAGGGAAATAACTAAACGAGAAGGAAAGGTTTCTATAGAGCCTTATTATAAAGCAGAAAGATCAGCTCCCAGTTTAGGATTCTCTTTTGCAAAAGATTCACTGATGGTTACGTATAATATCTATTCCAGAATAAGAGATTCAATAAAATTCAGGCATACTAAGAATTATCATGCAAAGGTAATTCTGCACCCTAAACATCATACTGTAATGCTGATATATTTTGTTCACAGGCAGTTTGGCGATGTATGCTCAAGTGTCTTTTCCAATTGCAGAGAGGTCGAGTATGTGGACGATGATACATTTGATATGAGTCTTTCTACTGCATTAAAGGAGTCAATGAAAGATAAGAAGCCGGTTCAGGTAAGGTTCACACAGGCAAATGCAAAAATTTTTGAGGCAAAGCTGGACTGGGATCATCTGATGGCAATGAAGGATTCGGCTAGAATGTACAAGTGGCTGATACTCACAAAAAAGACAGAACAGAAGCCGATTAAAAGAGACAGAATGCTTGGCATCGAAGTTGTAATTACTGTTCTGGATTATTCTCTTACAATTTATGATAAACTGAAAGAATACAAAATGTATTCTCCTGTTTTTGAAGCAAATGCAGAAGTTGCTTATATCGGAAATGCTCCTAGCGGGGATATAAAATCAGTTACTTTTACCTATGAATAATTTTTTTTAACTATTTTAACTATTTTATCTTTCAACTGACTTGGATTGAACGGTTTGGAAATATAATCCTTGATTAAATATTTATCCAGTGCATCTTTTACTTCTTCAAGAGATTCTGCACTCATTGCTACGATAGGCACATTTGACCAGATGCTCGATGAGTTTCTGATTGAATCGATTGCCTCGTAACCGTTCATTATCGGCATTTGAAGATCCATCAGAACCAGATCAAATCTTTCATTTGCCAGAAGTCCGATTGCCTCTCTTCCATTCTGAGCTGATGAATATTGAATTCCCCACTTCTTCAAAAATGATCCGACAATTGTCACGTTCAATAAATTATCCTCAGCCAGAAGAAGTTTAACTCCGGAAAGATCATTCAATGCGACCGGTTTAACTTCCTCGGATTTATCCTTAATCTGTTCCGTTTTTTTCAAAGTAAGATAAAAGTAAAATCGAGATCCTTTGTTCAGTTCACTCTCTACCTGAATCTTGGAATGAAACAGCCCCAGAAGATTTTTTACAATCGAAAGTCCAAGGCCGGTGCCGCCAAACTTTCTGGAAGTGGAAATTTCTGCCTGAGAATATGTTTCAAAGATTGTATTTAATTTATCCGGAGGGATGCCTATGCCTGAATCGGAAATCTCTGCGAACAGAGTAACGGAAGTATCCGTTTCGGATGAAATGTATATCTTTGTTTTTACAAAACCGTTCTCAGTAAACTTTATTGAATTGCTGAGCAGATTCATAAAAATTTGGAAAAGACGGAGAGGATCTCCCATCAGAAGTTTAGGAAGCTGAGGATCCAGTTCAAGCACGAGATCATTATTTTTCTGTTTTGCTTTTATATACAGAGAATCAATAATATTTTTCAGCAGAAGCTCCATATTGAAGGAAGTTTCTTCGAGCGACAGTTTTCCAGATTCCATTTTATGAGAATCTAATATATTATTTACTATGCCGATCAGATTATCTGCTGTAAATTTAAGATTATTGACCATCTTGTACTGATCTGAATTCAGGTCGGAATCAAGAAGAAGTTCAGTAATACCAAGAACAGAGTTTAATGGGTTTCGAATTTCATGACTCATTATCGAAAGAATTTCAGTTTTCTGCTTTGAAAGATTCTGTGCTTTGTCTTTCTGATCAATTATAAGTTCTTCATATCTTTTTCTGTCAGTAATATCATTTCGGATCGAAAGATATTTATAAGGTTTTTCATTTTCATCCAATACAGGAATAATAAAAGAATCAACCCAGTAAAATTCTCCATTCTTTTTCCTGTTTCGAATTTCCCCTCTCCAGATGAATCCGTTTGAAATAGTATTCCAAATTTCCTGAAAGAATTCTCTGGGATGAAAACCGGAATTTACAAGGTTGTGATTTTTTCCGATCAGTTCCTCTTGTGAATACCCTGACACTTTACAGAATTTTTCATTTACGCTGATTATGTTTCCATTCACACCTGCTTCAGAGACGATACTTGCACTGCTGACTGCTGACTTAAATGCCGAAAGATAATGATTCATTTTCTGTGCTTTTTCATATAATCGATTCATTAATTCTAGATCAGAATGATTATAATTCTCAAAATAATCTACATAATCCTCCTCCCATTCTTCAGACCAGTTCCTGGATAAGCAGTACAGACTGAAAAGAAGAAAAGAGAATGAAATTGCAAGATTTATCTTAATGGAAAGATCAGAAAGGAATAAGTATTGAAAAATGGATTGTTTGGAATTTAATATACTGAACAAAGCATAATATAAACCGGAAATTAATGAAATGAGAATACTTGTAATATAATCTTTCTTTGGAAATATCAAAAGAGAAAAAACCATAACTGAGGCGAAATAAAAGAAAACAATGGGTTCCTGACCGCAGTAAAAACCCTCATAACATAAAATCAGATTGATTACAGTGATGAAAAGAATACGGGAATAAAGTTCTTCCTTAATTGAAGCCAGGAATATGACATAAAGAGGCAGAATAAAACAGGAAACGATAAGCAGGACAGTCCGAAAATTGTAAACCGGTCTGATTCTGAATAATTCAGGCAGATACAGGATCATCAGAAATAATGAACAGTATTTTATTAAGGAAAGAACCCTGCCTAAGATAAAGTCAAATACAGAAATGGATTGATTTTCCGCGTTTATTTTCAATGAATTCGCCCTTCTTAAGGGTTTTAACTATGCCTATATAATATTGAAATAAAAATTAAGCAAGAAAAAAAAGATTATCTGTAATAATATTTACATTTTTATGATGATCAACGCTGTTTTGTTTAACTGTGAATTCAGTCTTGAATCTTGGGGGAATGAATCTGATACTGAATTGCAGATTCTCCTATGTGACATTTTATGATTTTAATGATTTCTTTTGGATCGATTGCAGAAAAATCATCAAAAATTCTGAAAATGTGATATAGAGTCATAATATAAGCTGACCAATAATTTATTAAACTTAGTACAGAGTTTATTTCGAGTTTAGAGTGCTCAGCAGGACGGCGGTGCGGACTAATAATGGCTTTTATTTTATTGCATTTACTGTCAATATCTGATAATTTAATTATAATGTCACTAAAAAAATAGGTATCTATCCCTATTTTTGAATAATGATTTATATTGCGAGAAGGATTTTTGGCAGAAGCCTAGAATTCGGCCGTTAATGCAAGTGCCGGTTTGAAGACTCACTTTATCTTCAGTCTGACAAATCTGTCTTTCTTGGATAGATCCTTTTTGACTGTCATTTGAAATCCTTCTGAATCCGAAATTGTCTGCAGAAGAGATATCCACTGAGGATCTGTTTCCAGGTAAAGACTTCCTGATTTTTCAAGTCTGTCTTTTGTCTGAGAGACCAGCTTTTTATAAAATTCCTCAGGGTTTATAATGAAAAGTGCAAGATGAGGTTCATGATCGAGAACATCCGACATCAGTCTGTCTTTTTCTTCAAGAGGAA
Organism: Spirochaetota bacterium; assembly: GCA_052033835.1. Classification (GTDB taxonomy): domain Bacteria; phylum Spirochaetota; class Leptospiria; order Leptospirales; family Leptospiraceae; genus DAORDI01. The sequence goes on along the minus strand of JBPOJG010000542.1, from coordinate 3,385 downwards.
TGTAGGGAGAATTAAATGTAATGAAATTGTATTTATTTTCCTTCGGAATGCTGTCAAAGAGATCACTCAGATAAAACTGTGGAGGGGCCTTATGAGTGTTTTTCTTTACAATTGCGCTGTAATTCTGCTCCGCAATTTTCACAGCTTCTGCGGAGATGTCTGAAAAATGAATGACCCATTTGGGACATTCATCTACAAGAGTAATTCCTATGCATCCGGAACCAGTTCCCATATCCAGAATGCGGAGTGCGTCATCCTTTTCTTCACAGTTCAGAACAAATTCCACAAGTTCCTCTGTTTCCGGTCTGGGGATAAGAACATTTTCATTGACTGCAAATTCGTGTTTATAGAATCCTTTTCGCCCAATCATATAAGCAACTGGACGAAAATTTCCTCTTTCCTTGATCAGTGCTCTGTATGCGTCCTTTTCCTCTTCAGTGAGTTTCCTGTCAAAATTTGAATAGAGTTTGATTCTCTGCACTTTCAGTTCATGAGCGAGAAGTACTTCTGCATCAAGCCTTGCTGTTTCAATTCCCTTGGACTGAAGATATTCTTTTGATTTAGTCAGAACATAAAGAATTGTATCTTTTTCCATCAATGAGCCTCATCCCAGTTTTTCCCAAACTTGCCCTGAACTATGACCGGCACGTCGAGACGTACAACGTTTTCCATAATTTTTTTGGCAGATTCGAATACAAGATCTTTCTCCGACTTGTGAACTTCGAACACCAGTTCATCATGCACCTGCATAATCATTCTGGACTTTGCCTTTTTCTTTTTCAGTTCATCATGAATCCGAAGCATTGCAAGTTTAATCATATCGGCGGATGTTCCCTGAATTGGACTGTTGATTGCAATTCTTTTCGCTGCCTCAATAGCCTGCCGGTTTGTGGCCTTGATATCAGGGACATATCTCCTTCTTCCTGTAAGTGTCTCGACGAAACCGTTCTGAAAGCAGGAATTGCATATATCTTCCATAAATTTTTTCACACCGGGATACTGGAAAAAATACTTGTCAATGAAAAGCCCTGCTTCTGATCTCGATATTCTCATATTCTGTGCAAGACCGTAAGCAGTTGATCCGTAGATCACTGAAAAGTTCACTGCCTTTGCCTTGGTTCTCATTTCGGGAGTGACATTTTTTTCATCCACTGCAAAGAGCGCACTCGCAGTTCTGGCATGAATATCCAGATTTTTATTATATGCGTCTGTCATTTTTTCGTCTTTGGAAAAATGAGCCATGATCCTGAGTTCGATCTGAGAATAGTCCAGGCTCAGGATTTCGAAATCCTTGTCTGCAATGAAACCTTTTCTGATCTCTCTTCCTTCCTTGTCCTTGATCGGAATATTCTGAAGATTCGGATCAGTGGAGGAAAGTCTTCCTGTGACTGCAATTGTCTGATTGTAATTAGTATGTATCCTTCCTGTTTCAGGATTCACAAGAAGTGGCAGAGAGTCAATGTAAGTAGATACAAGTTTGGAATATTTCCTGTGTTCCAGAAGATAATCAATGATCTCATGTTTTCCCTGAAGATCCTCGAGGACACTGTGATCGGTGGAATATCCAGTCTGTATCTTCTTTCCGACAGGAAGTTTCAGATCCTCATACAGGACCTGCTGCAGTTCTCTTGTAGATGCGATATTGAAACTTTTTCCTGCAGCCTTGTGGATTGACTTTTCTAGACCGCTCAGTATCTCTTTGTATTCCTTGGAAAGTTTTTTGAAATAGGCTGTATCTATGGATACTCCTGCAGTCTCCATTGCGGCCAGCACTGGAATCAGAGGCTGCTCAATTGTATCAAGAACAGACATCGTGCCTGTGGACTGAAGTTCCTTTTCCAGAATTCTGTAGAGACGGAATGTAATGTCGGCGTCCTCTCCTGCATACTCTGCGATCTGGTTAGGATCTATTTCATGAAGTTCTTTTCTTTTTTTGCCTTTTCCTGTCAGGTCATCGTACGTAATTGTTTTATATCCCAGATAATCGGCTGCCAGATCATCCATTCCGTGTCTTCTGCTTTCAGGATGAATCACATATGAAGCAAGCATTGTATCAAAATAGATCGGAGTCAGATTGATTCCGTATTTTGAGAATACAATATAATCATACTTTATGTTCTGGCCGACCTTCTTCACTTTTTTGTCTTCTAGAAGAGGTTTCAGTATTTCCAGACACTCATCTCTGGGAAGACTCTGTTTTCCGAATAGTCCTTCCTTGTGCTGAAAGGAAACATACCAGCCTTTCCCTTCCTCATCTGTGAAAGATGATCCCAGAATCTCGGCACGTACAGGCTCCTTAGAAGTTGTCTCAGTGTCCACCGAAATGACTTTTGCTTTCTTGAGTTTTTTTACAATTTTCTCAAGCTCAGCGATGCTCGTAATGAGTTCGTATTTTCCTTTTTCCTGTTTTACCTTCTCTGTTTTTCCAGATGCTTCTGCGTCTGCTTCTTCCGCCTTTTTCTTTTCAGAACCTTCAGATGCCGGAACATCTTTAAACTTATGACCCTTTTCTATGGAAACTTTTTTCAGATCACGATACAATACATTGTATCCTCTTGTATGGAATACTTCCAGAAGTTCAGGTTTCAGATAATCAGGAAGGATGATCATTTTTTTATCCACGTCAAATTTCAGATCCGAATCCAGTTTGGCCAGTTTTCTGGAAAGAAATGCCATCTCTTTTGAATCTTCCAGTTTTTTTACTAGCCCGGGATTTTTTATAGATGAAATATTTTTATATATTGTCTCCAGATCACCGAATTCTGAAATCAGTTTGGACGCGCCCTTGTCGCCGATGCCTTTCACTCCCGGGATATTGTCGGAAGTATCCCCCACTATGCCCATAAAGTCAGGGATCTGAGAAGTCTTCACTCCGATTTCAGTCTCCACCCATTTGTGATCAATCTCGATGAATTCAGACGCTCCTTTTTTTCCACGAAGCATATGAATATGATCATCCAGAATCTGATAAAGATCTTTATCACCGGAAAATATATGAATCAGATCTGCAGATTTTGAAAACTTTTTGCAGAGAGTGGCAATGATATCATCCGCTTCCTGACCTGTAATCTTGAACATAGGCAGAGTGAGTGCCTCGCATATTTCATAAATTTCCGTAGTCTGAGGTCTCAGGTCCTCCGGCATAGGAGCTCTGTTTGCCTTGTATGCCTCGTAGATTTTTCCGCGCTCGAGAGGAGTCCCCGGATCAAATGTCACAGCCAGATGAGACGGAGCAAAATCCTGAATCAGTTTAAACAGCATTCTGAAAAAACCGAACACTGCACCGCTCGGTCTTCCTGTAATCGAATTCTTCAGACCCGTTGTCTGAAATGCATAATACGCCCGGAAAATAAGAGCATGTCCGTCAATGATCATCAGCTTCATA
>JBPOJG010000381.1:0-8468 GCA_052033835.1 Spirochaetota bacterium | reverse complement strand
GTTTAGTTTCTCAAAATATTTCTTTTCCTGATGAATGACAGGATTTTTCTGGTTATAGCAGAAGTTTTTACAGCGGCGTAGAGAGGTAAAATGTTTAATAAACTCGAACAGTTCAAAGATACTCTTTCCAAGATGAAAGATATGAAGAAAAACATGGCTGCAGCTCAGAAAAGAATCTCCATGATTCGTGTAACTGCTTCAGCCGGAGCTGGAATGGTAAACGTAACAGTCAGCGGCGATGGTATCATTACAAATGTGAAAATCAATAAAGAGCTTTTTGAAGGGGATGATGTCAAGATGCTCGAAGATTTAGTTTTGTCAGCTGCAAATGAAGCGATTAAGAAATCTAAAGAAGCAATGGCTCATGAATTGAAAGCAGTTACCGGAGGAGTGGATCCAGGTGACCTTGGCAAGATGATGGGCTTGGACGGTGACTGACCCGATACTGACTGAACTTGTTTCAGTTCTTTCATCTCTTCCCGGGATTGGAAAGAAAAGTGCAATGAGAATCGGGTTTCATTTCCTCAGAATGGAGAAATCCGAATTCGATTCCTGGATAAAATCTCTAGTTCAAATCAAAACTTCTGCCAAATTCTGTTCAGAGTGCGGCGGAATTTCAGATGCAGATATTTGCAATATATGCAGTAATGAAAATCGGGTCAAAAATATCCTCTGTATTGTTGAACAGCCGGAGGATGTTTTTTTTGTGGAAAATACGGGTGAATTTTCCGGGAAATATCATGTGCTTGGAGGCGCGATTTCTCCAATAGACGGAATCGGCCCTGATAAACTTCGTATCAGAGAACTGTTGAACAGACTGAAAGACAGTGTTCTCGAAGAAATCCTGATTGCTACAAATCCCACTTTGGAAGGGGATGCAACTGCAAGTTATATATCGTCCGTTCTCAAAGATTCCGGCATCAGAGTCACAAGAATAGCTCATGGAGTAACTGTAGGAAGCACAATTGAGTATGCTGACCAGTATACTCTCGGCAAAGCGATCCGTTCCAGACTTACAATTTAGACAACAAGTTTCGTTGTTTTATCAGCGAGAGATATTCTTACTGCAGAGCCAGAATTAAAATCAATAAAATCATTTATCATTCCGTCCGAAAATATAACTCCAGATTCGGGCATCAGGCTTTCGAGAATCAGTTCTTCCTCATCAAGTATTTCTCCCGTTACAAGATCAGCTCCGCTCCAATTGCTTCTGAAAGGTTCTCTGACTGCAAATACAAGCCTCTTTTCATTCCATTCCATCGTTCTTTCTCTGCCTGATTTTCCATTCCTTGATCCTTTTCTTCTCCCTGACGATGTTCCTGTCATTCCCTCTGCCATATTGAAAATGGAACTCAGCCATCCAGTTGAACCGGCTGGTGTGGAGATAATAACACCGCTTGAAGACTGCCTTTCTGCAAATTCTCTGTAACGGATCATATATCTTGCACTGGTATGTGTTTTGGGTCCAATGAAAAAATCATTAAACGCATACAGTTCCTGACCGTCGTTCAGACTTGCTTTGGCCATCGTAATTTCTTTTATCTCTGCTTTATTGTTCAATACAGACTGAACTGCATTTCCAATGTCCTGTGTCTGAAAAGGAAGAAGGATTCCGTCAAAACGTTCCGGATCAGGATTGACAGCAATGATCGGCTGACCGTTCAGATACTTTGCAATGTTTACAACAAGTCCATCCTGGCCGAGTGCAATTACGGCATCATTCGGACCAAATACAAAATTTGGAAGAAAGTCTCTGTCTATGATCTGGAGTTTAATATCTTTTGGGATATATTGGGATATATCATCTCTTGAGTTGTGATAGTTGGAATCTTCTTCTTCATAGTCTTCAAAAGACTGTCCCCTGGACTGAATGAAAAACTTTGCCTGAAGTTTGGTGTTGTGCCGACGCAGGTTTTCTTCAAGTCGCGTCGGACGTACAACAAGTACAATCTTTTCTATTTCCAATCAGGTTATCCCTGATTCTGCATCAGTGAATTCAGAAGGTCAGGTGAAATGTTCAGATTGCCGATCTTTTCTGCATTTTTCGCCATATCTCTCATTGCCCTGCTGATGATCTGAGAAGAATTCAGCTGATTTGCTGTGAGTGCTTCAATGAGTTCCTGACTTAAGCCCGCAAATGCAGAGAGTTCGAGTTTCATTGCTTCACCTTTTGCTCTTGAGGATTCAATCAGGTTGGATGCTTCGCTCTGAATGAGTTTTTTTCTTTTTTCTTCGAGATCAATAGATGCCTGCAGTTTCATTTTTTCAAGTTCGGCTCTTTTGGATTCCAGTTCCAGTTCTGTATTCATGGAGGCTTCTTCGAGCTGTCTCTGTTTTTCCTGAACTGCAATTTCTATGTTCATCTGCTCTTCGCGGATCTTTTTGTTCTTTTCTTCAATTGCAATCTGTGTCTGCAGTTCATTTTCCTTGATCTTTCTTTCCTGCTCGACAGCAAAATTTCTTCTCTGATAAATTGCCTCATCCGCATCCTTGAGAAGTGTTTCTCTCGCACTTGCTTCGAGTGCTCTCGACATATCGGGAGTCGGGCTGATCTTCAGTATGGCAAAATCAGAAATTTCCACACCCAGTCCTTTCAGAGCATCGCTGTCCTTGACTCTTTCTCTGACATGGGCTGTAAATTCTGTTCCTGCTTTCAGTGCTGCTCTAAGGTCGAGTCCTGAAAGTTTTTCTCTGACTGTAACCTGAACAATATTGGAAAGACGTGTAGTGAGTTTTTCATTTCCGTCACCTATCTGTATTCCGTCCGCATTTACTGAGAAATCAAGCACAGAAGCCAATTTAGAATGTTCTAACACTCTGAAAGCAAACTGTCCCTGAATATTGATTTCCTGATAATCAATTGTTGTTTCCTTGAATATGAACGGCACATCTGAACTTGCTGCCGGAATAATGACTACACTTGAAGAAGGGGCATAATAGAAGAAACTTTGACCGGCTCCTTCTTTTTGGATCTTTCCCTTTTTGAAAAGGATGACATGCTCTGTGGGTTTGACTTTCAGAAATCGGATTCCTAACATGCGGCATACGATCTCAGAATAAAAAAAATGCGCAAGCTTTTTTTATCGGTTACAGTCAGCCTTAGTGAAGACAAGCTGTCATAAAGGCTGATGTAATTCCATTCCTTGTCCGTATTTCCTGGGAAGTACAGGAAATTTACAGAATGCAGTGTTTCAAATCAAGCAATAATTGCACATTGATGCTGCTGAAGAATAATTTTTCATTATATTGAATTTTACCGAAGGATCAGATCAGTCTTCTCATCGGTGCATAGGATTTTCTCCATATCCATCATCGTTTCGTTGAGGATTTTTTCAGAGTCAGGAATGCAATTGCCCCATAAATGCCCGCCGGGATTAGAAAAAGAAGCCATGCGACTCCTGTTTCACTGATAATATGTGTAATATATAAAATTGCTGATATGACCGCACCAAAGACAAGCAGGCCGAAGGTGAAGAGATTCAGCTTCCAGAGCTTCAGTTCTATTCCAGGATTTCTTCCGTATTTTTTGACAAGTCTCCAGTTGAAAAGAAATGTGATTATCAGAAAAAAAAGAGGACTGATTACCCAGAATGCATAGGTAATGACAATCAGATATTCCTGTCCATGAGCGTAGAGATTAGAAAAGGAAAGAATGCTTAACAGAATGAATAGTAGAAATTGTTTCATAACAATGTTTCTGCACCGGCTGAATTTTCTGTCAAATGAAAATCGGGAAAAGTTTATTCGGAAATGCCTGCTGCGGAATAAAGTCCGACTGTTTTTCCTTTTTCTCTGATTTCGAATGCACTGTACTGCGGCATCGGTTTTTTCAAAGCAAGCAGATATCTGACTTTAGAATCTCTCTTCCTGTCCCAATGTTTCTCCTTTCTGCCTGAGTCCAAAAATCCGGCAGTTTTCATCGGATAGAATGAAAATTTGCGCACAGAGGTGCCGGGATTTACTGATGTCTGATATAATATATAATTATATTGTATTATTTCTTCCGGGATTGAACCGTCAAAAAGAAATGAGATTTCCTCCCTGTTCTCAGTTTCAATCAGTAGAAGATTTTTTCTGCAGTCAGCCCGGAAAAATTTTAGACTGTCATCATGATTTTTGAATGAATTTTCTCCACCTTTAAGAAGATCTGCATAATTGGTGCAGTTGATCTGAATGATTGAAAAATCAGTATCCTTTTCAGTCTCTGAGTTTTTCGGAGAATCTGCTTTATTTGAGAATGAAGAACAGCTGAGAGTAAAAACAATCAGGATAATTTTAACTGTGAAAATTATCATTTATCGTCCCTCACAAGAACTGCATTCTTCAGAAAATAGGAAGGACTGATATGAGTTTCCTTCAGTTTTTTTTCATTAGAAAGAAGTGATTTGTCGGGAAAAAGTGAGGATTTTTTTATTCTGATTTCAAAATGAAGATGCGCCCCTTCCTTGATGAAGGGCGAGCCTGTCATAGTATTGAAGATTCCGTTTCCGTCACCGATTTCTGCGACAGCTTCTCCTTTTTTTATCCTGTCGCCTCGTCCTTTCAGATTTTTAAGAGTATGGGAATACTGGGTCCAGAATGATTTCAGTTTTCGCATTTTTCCTTCCCAGTAGATTTCAAATGCATATCCAGGAGGGGCATCGTGTCGAATAAGCACTGCCTTGCCCCAGCCCTTCGGTTCTGAAGGACTTGTTTCTTCTTCCACTGTTCCGTCATAGACTGAATAGACTTCCTGTCCGTAACCGTACACACTGTCATCTCTGCTCCTCGGATAGAGTCCAATTCTTGTATCAGTGAGGTCAGTTCCTGTTCTGTACAGATTGATTTTCAGATAATCCGAATATTCTTTTTCCGAAAATGTATCTGCAGGGGGGAGATAGCCGAACGTCTTCTCATGAATTTTTTCTAATGATTCCGTATCCTGAATCCCTGAAATAATATGTTCATTTTTCCATTCCAGGATATAGTCTTCACCGGAGTGATACTTCCTTGATCCGTAACTGTGGTAGTACATCGGATCAGCAAATCCCTCACCGGTGTGGAGTGTGCAGTCTTTGACCGGAGGGTAGAAGATTTTTTCAGACAGGAAGGGTTCTTCAGCACTTAGGGCAGATATGAAAAAAAATAACATAAGAACGGCAGAACAGACAGCCGTTCTTATAAGATCATTCCCGTTTTTGAAATACAATCCAGTATGTTTAAATGATATTTTTAAGTTCAGTTCAGTCATCCTGTTTCCCTATCCGGCGTTTATCCGATGCCTAGTTTTTTCTTCAGTTCTTCAATCATTCTATTCTGTTCTTCGATTGTTTTTTCTTTTTCTTCGATTGTTTTTCTGCTTTCCTGAATCGTCTGAGCCTGATCTTCAATTTTCCTTTCCAGATCCTGAAGTTCCATCAGGATTTCCTCTTCGAGATCCATCTGGCGTTTCAGCTTTTCATCGGAGGCTGCATAATTCAGACGGTGAACAATTTTTTCCTGCAGATCATCATCCAAAATGTAATTATAATAGACTATATGCTCTTTTGTCTTATCAGCTGTCTGACTGAATATGCTTAGAACTTTTTCAAGTCTGTTCCTCATTTTCGTTTCAAGTCCAAGGAGTTGGATCACGAAAGAATCATGGGTCAGACTGTCTATGAATTCATTCCTGCTTTTTTCTACAGTTTCTCCTGTCAGACGGTCCTTGTAAATTCTTGATACCTCAATCACTCCAGGAATAGACCTGTCAATATGGTATCCGATAAAATAAATTGTAATGATAGGGAGAGAATCTTTACTGTACTGTTCTCCAAGGTATCTGCGGAATCGCATTATATCTGTAGCCAGTTTTGCCTTCTGCAACTCGATCAAAATTTTTTTATTTCCTGCGTCAGTCCGAATTTCCGCAACAAAGTCCAGACGGTAGACTGTAAAGAAAGAAGTATGTTCTGCAGATTCTGTCTGAATATTTTTATTTGAATCCCTTTTTTCTAAATGGACTGTATTTTCCTGCGGTTTCACCTGGATGGAAATAATTTCCTGATGAATGATTTCTGAAATCAGTTCACGGGCAATATCCAGATCTTCCAGAAGGAATTTGAATACGGTATCATAAATTGGATTTGCGAGTGCAATTGTCATATAAGAAAAATAAATCTCATTCAGAGGCAGTCAAGGAGAAATTCAGCATCAGTCCACTATCTCGAACTCAACCCTTCTGTTCATTCTGTTGGACTCTATTTTTGTGTCGGGAACAATCGGTTCTGAGGAGCCTTTTCCCTGTATGGAAATTTTACCGACCGCAACTCCTTTTGTGTGCAGATATTCCTTCACTGATTCTGCTCTGTCCCAGGAAAGTTTTTTATTGTGATCCAAGTCCCCAGTCAGATCTGTATGACCGGTCACTCTGATCTTCAGTTCTTTATTTGATGTCATATACTCTGCCACTTTATCAAGAAATGGTTTCGAATCAGAAAGGATTTCGCTGGAATTGATTTCAAACTGTATATTGGAAAGACTCAGTTTTTTTCTCTGTTTCAGAATTTCAGGAATATTTTCCATATTGTCTTTTGTGATTGGTCCGTCTTTTTTGGGAGGAGGTTCTGTGACGACAGGCTGTGCGATTTTGATTTCCGGTTTTTTCTCAGGCGGGAGAGATGAATACAGATCATAACTTTTTTCTCCTTCCCTTCTCGCAAATATGAAACTTCCGTCAGCTGGATTGATGACCAGATAGGCCTCAAGTCCGGCAGTATTGATTTCAGGTCCTAGATTTTCTGCAGCTCCGAATCCGTCCGGGCGTATCTCAGACCTGTAAATGTCCGTTCCTCCGTATCCTCCTTTTCTGTCGGAAGAATAATAAATATATTTACCGTCAGGAGAAATGACTGCAGCGAAGTTTGCCGAACCTTCCAGATTGACTGGAGAAGGAAGAGCTTCCGGTTCGAGAAATTCCTTTCCATTGAATCTGGATCTGTATATTTTTGCTTCTTTTACTTCGCCGTAAAAGTATCTGGTAAAGTACAGATAGTTTCCATGTACAAAAGGGTATTCTTCCATATGGTCTGTGTTGATGATTTCAGAGATAGAGAAAGGTTTGCTCCATCTTCCGTTGTGGAATTCTGCATAGTAAAGATCTCTCGATACTCCTTTCTGTCCTGACGGCAGAGTAAACTCGACTGACCCGTCCCGATTAGATGAAAATATAATGAATTTTTCATCCAAATCTATATATGGACTCTGATCGTCGTATTCCGAATTCAGTCCTCTGAGTTCAGCGGGCTCCGACCATTTTCCGTCCACGAGCCTCGACTTGTACAGATTGGAATACTTTGCTCCTCCTCTTTTGGAGTAAAAATACAGAGTTTTCCCGTCCTTTGTCAGAGAAGGGCCGAATTCCTGGTAATCAGTGTTTACTTTTCCGGGAATGGGTGCAGTCTTCAGCTTAGGGTCATGAAAATTCTGAGCAAGCAGAACATCTGCGTTCAAAGAGTATAGTATCAGTACAAGAATCGCGGTCTTCATGGTAAATCTATCGGAAAAAGGTTTTTTAAGTTAACGATTACGTTTGCAAAAATTAGAGCTTCTGTCCGCCTGCAGAAGATCATTTTTTTGATCAGAGGCGGACAATTTTTAGTCTAAGGAATTCTTTTCAATTTCTGTCCGCTTTTCTGACTACACTCAGTATGGAATGTACAGGAAGTTCAAAAGGAGATTTGAGTTCCACTTCGCCCATCCCGCCGCTCAGAACTTCCTTGGACTGATTCTTGAAGAAAAGTTCTTCTACTTCAAACTCTTTTGATTCAAATTTCCCTGGGAAGTATACTTCTATTTTTTCCCCTTTCTGAATCTTGTTTTTGATTTCAAACTTGGCCAGATTTTTTTCAGTTGAAAATTCTTTCACGACACCTGCAAACATCTGTGACTGAAGAAAACTGTGACCGACTTCATAGTTCTGAAAATTCTGTTCTTCAACAGGAACCTTTTCCTCCATTCCTCTTGTGAGGAATCCTGAGAAATATCTTCTGGACGCCACCTTGTCGAGATCAGCCAAAAGATGTTCATCAAAGTTCTTTCCGTCTCGGAGATCATCGAGAGCCTTTCTGTATGCTCTTGCAACAAGTGCAACATAGTAGTCGTTTTTAGTTCTTCCTTCCACTTTGACGGAATCCACACCTGCATCCGAAATTTCTTTCAGATACTGGATGGCGCGGAGGTCTTTTGAATTCATCAGAAATGTACCGTCTTCATCATCTTCAATGATTTCCATTTCTTCATTGTGCTGTCTCATATTTTTTACAAAGACTTGATGTTTGTCTCTGCATGCATTATTGCAGGCTCCCTGATTTGCATCTCTGTTTGTAAAATAGTTGCTCATCAGACATCTTCCGCTGTGTGCAATGCAGACTGCTCCATGTACAAAAACTTCAATTTCCATTTCAGGTACATGATCTTTGATTTCTTTGATTTCAGATATGCTTAATTCA
>JBPOJG010000374.1:0-24988 GCA_052033835.1 Spirochaetota bacterium | reverse complement strand
CCATTTCCGATAACTTTTCTTCTTTGAGAGATTCCATACCAAGCCTCCTGTCGAATAATCAACACTCTGCAATGTAACATTTTATTGTCACAATGTAAAGAAGTTTTTCTAATCCATTTCTTCTTTTTATTCCATCATTTCACCTAGAAGCTGTTCCATAAGTGCATCTTTTTTCCGTCTCTGTTCTTCCTTGTCCTCTGCTGATTTAATTTTCTTCAGTTCATTCAGAGCCTTCTCTTTCAGATAGTTCTGTTCCACTGCTTTAAATCTGTCTTCCACAGCTTTCTTTGCAGCTTCATTGCTGCAGAGGCTTGCAAGAATTTTTTCTTTTGCAGCTCTCGCATCTTCAGTTCCCTTCTGCTTCATCGTGTTTTCGAGTGAAGCTCCGGCTTTGTCTGCAATTGCCTTGTTCAGATCTGTGCCTGCGGTCGGAACCCTGTCCGCTATTTTCAGTGCACCGGCATTGAGCTTATTATAATTTGCAATCAGAGCATCCAGACCCTGCTTTTTGACAGTGTCCAGTTTTTTGCTGAAATCCTGTTTCAGTTCCGCAGTCCCGGCTATGTTCTGGAGTCCTGCCCTTGCATCCTCAGGCATATTTTTCCAGAGAGGACTGTTCATCAGATCTTTCGGAACAGCACTTCCTGCTTCCATTTTCTTCAGCACAACAGACGCCGCACCTCCGCCTCCGCAGTTATTGCCTGTACTGTCTTTCTTCATCACTCAGAATCAATGTCTACAATCAGCTCATCTACTTTCTCTGGACAGGCTGAAATTTCCTTCAGCTCTTTTCGGAAATTCGCCATATCTCTCAGCTCCAGATAGCCGACACAGGTACATTCATCTTTGGCGCCTTTCTCCGGTTGCTCATAACATACAAGAAAACGTACAAATAGTAAACTTTACCATTTTCTTCCCATATCCCACGAACTACTCCATCAATTAGAGTAGTCGACCCAGTTCCTGTTTCTATGACTTTACCATCAAAAGCAATATGGGCAGTCCCTGTATTTTGTATGTTAATTGCATAATGAACTCTTTGGGGAGAAAGAAAAATATCGGAAACATTAATTGTCCCACCAAACATTCCAGTCATTGGATTTACTGTTTGCCCTGATAAAAGTGTATCTCCTATTTTAGATGCATTTCCGCTGTCATATTTTTCCTGAAGAGCATTTTTCTCAAAGAGTTCGTCAGTCGTAAGCCCCTTTAACGGATCATCATTATAATATGCACCATCCGTCCCACCCTCGCCGCCGTCGTCCTCTTCACGACGTCGGGCTGGTTCCGAACTCTGAACTCCAGGCTCCGAACCCCCCGCCGTGCCAGCCGCACTGCCAGCACCTGCTTCAAGTTTCCTGCGTATTGCCTCTGCATTTTCAGGATTCCTACTGGCAATATCATCCAGCATTTTCTTTACTTTGGTCTGTTCATCAGCCATATCCTGATGCATCATCTGCGTCACATCACTCGCCCAGCTGCTGTTGAACTGAGGATTTCCCCACTCGCCGGATTCCGTATCAAAGCTGGCATTCGCATACTGATATCCAAGAAAGTCAAATCCGATATCCATTCCTCCTCCAGAGCAGATACACTGCAGGGTATACAAGAAGCTCCAGGATGAAACTGGTCACAAGACCTCCGACCATAGGAGCTGCAATTCTTTTCATTAAATCAGATCCTGCACCGCTTGACCAGAGGATGGGGAGAAGACCTGCAATTCCGCACATCACTGTCATAATCTTCGGGCGCACTCTTCTCACTGAACCGTGAAGGATAGCTTCCTGAAGCTGCGAAATGGAAGGGGAATCGGTGGTCTTCATCAGCTTCTCATATTCCAGATCGAGATACAGAAGCATAAAGGCTCCGGTCTCTGCATCCAGTCCAAGAAGTGCAATCATCCCCACCCAGACAGCAGTGGAGATCTCATACTGAAGAATAAAAAGCAGACTCACTGCACCCACAAGAGAGAATGGAACTGCAAGCAGAATGATCATTGTCTTCTGCCAGGAACCTGTGCTCATCCGAAGCAGAAATCCGATGAGAAGAAGAGTGAAAGGCACAATGATTTTCATCTTCTCCTTCATTCTCTCGAGACTTTCATACTGACCGCTCCAGAGAAGATTGTATCCCGCAGGAAGTTTCACTTTTTCGGAAATCAGTCTTCTTGCACGGTCTGCATAACCTCCCAGATCAGTCTCTTTTGTATCCACAAAAACATATCCTGCCAGAAGCCCGTTTTCATTCCGGATCATGGAAGGTCCCGACTTGAATTCAATCTTTGCAATCTGTCCGAGAGGCACATGGCCCTTTTCAGTAGGCACAAGAACCTTCTTCAGACGGTCGGGACTGTCTCTCAGTTCTCTGGGATATCTTATATTTATAGAATATCTTTCTCTTCCTTCCACTGTCACAGAAATAGTCTCTCCTCCGACTGCAGTGCTGATGATCCTGTTCGCATCTGCGACTGTGAGACCGTATCGGGAAAGCTCGTCTCTGTCGAGCCTGATGTCGAGGAAATAGCCTGTATTTGTTCTTTCCGCAAATGCGGCTCCTGTTTCAGGCATCTCCCGGAGAGTTCTTTCTATTTCTGTTCCTATTCTCTGGATTTCCTGAAGATCCGATCCGAGGATCTTGATTCCTATCGGAGTCCTGACACCCGTGGAAAGCATATCAATCCTCGCCTTGATCGGCATCGTCCACGCATTGATGAATCCGGGAATCTGAAGCTCAGCGTTCATCATCGAAATCAGATCGTCCTTTGTAATGGTACTGGGATATATTATATATGCAATTCCACTGAAAAGAAAAGGGACTTTTCTGCAGATGCCTTCAAGAATGGAAAAATCTCTTCTGCATTCCATTTCTCTTTTCCTCCAGTGTTTTCTGTCCTTCAGTTCGATTACAGTCTCCATCATGGAAAATGGCGCGGAATCAGTGGAAGTTTCTGCCCGTCCTGCCTTGCCGTATACCGTTTCCACTTCCGGAAAACTTCTGATCTTTCTGTCCATGATCTGAAGCACCCTCGATGTCTCTGCCACTGAAATCCCTGGAAGGGTCGTAGGCATATACAATAAAGATCCCTCGTAGAGAGGAGGCATGAATTTTGTATCCAGAGAAAAATATACAGGAACAGTAAGAATCAGAAGAACTGCAGATGCAGCGATGATCTGCTTCGGCTTCTCCAGAACAAATCTGCAGGCAGGTTCATAAATCTTAAAAAGTATCCTGCTCACAGGATGATTTTCTTCCTTATAATATGTTCCTACCAGAAGAACTGTTGCAGCCTTCGACAGAAATTTATTTTTAAACTGAAAAGGTTCCATCCTTGTAAAGAGCATCCTGAATGCAGGGTCCATTGTGACAGCGAGAACGGCAGCAATTGCCATAGTCAGATTTTTGGAATAGGCCAAAGGCTTGAAAAGCCTTCCTTCCTGATCGGACCAACACCTTTTTTGATTTACAGAGGACAGCCCTTACTGTATGAAATAAATACTCGACCACCTATAAATCTGTTAAGTTATTTATTGCATTTCGTCTGAAACTAAAACTAATTTTTAAAGACAGGGCTTTTCCGAACAGGTTTTGGGCTATTTATTTTTAAAGTCATAAATTCCATCCCAGTCCTTAACTTCAATTTCAGACAGTTTTTTAATCCTTTCTGAATATATTCTGCATACAAAGTCATCCGGGTTCTGCCTTATTGCTTCATCAAAATAATTCTCAGCCCGCTGAAAGTCGCCGCTTTTGTAATACATCAGTCCATTCATAAAATCAGTCAGATTTTCTTCTTTATTTTTTATTTCATCTTCATGCAAATAGGAATATACTTCAAAAATTACACATGGCATCTGTTTTCCCTTTACTCTGACAGAATCAATTTCCCTTAATTTAAAATCCTGTTCTTTAACGCCTTGGTAAACACTGTCAGTAATCAGAATGCCTGACCTATAAAACTTATTCAGACTTTGAATTCGGGAAGCAAGATTGACACTGTCTCCAATTACAGTATATTCCTTTCTTGCATCGGAACCGACATTGCCGGCAACAACTTTTCCAGAATGTATTCCGACTGTTATTTCCAGTTCGATACTGCCGAAATAACTTTCTTCATTCAGAGATCTGAGTTTCTGCAGCATCTGAATCCCGACATTTAAAGCATTCTGTCTGTCTTCAGATTTTGATTCAGGAATCCCGAAAACAACCATCATCGCATCGCCGATGAATTTATCCAGCATACCGTTGTTCGCCAGGATTATTTCAAGCATTTCAGCGAAGAACTTATTGATTATAATGATCAATTCTTTGGGTTTTAATTTTTCTGCCAAACTTGTAAAATCTTTAATATCACAGAATAAAATTACTACTTCCTTCTCCTCTCCCTCAGTCTGAATTTTCCTGTTTATAATATCATTTACAACGTTTGTCGAAACATACTTGCCGAAAAGTTCCACAATCTCATTCTTTCTGTTCTTTTCAAATAAGAAAAAATCTCTCAGGAACCCGGCGGCTATTCCAAGCAGTACCAAAAATGGAGTTTCAACCAGATGTTCCAGCATAATTGTATGAACATGATGCTCTGAAAACAGCATTGTAGATAAATGAGCGAGTGCCAGAATTATACTGATAAAAATGCTCATAATAAAACCTGTAAATATTACTGTATATAAAATCGGTATATAATATAATCTCATGGAGACTGCTGTCCAAAGTTCACTGCTGCCGCTGACAGACAGAATATGAACAAGAAAAGCACCGGCGGCCAGAACTGCAATAGTAAGTATTTTTGATAATGTCAGGCCTTGTTTAAGTTCGGACATGTGAAATTCTGATAATTTCTTCATTTTGTTATTCTGCAGTAAAACTGCACTCCGTTTAATGGACTTACTTCACACAAAGAAGCCGACTTCTTATGAAGTCGGCTGGAAAATTATTTTTCAGCAATTCTTAATTCTAATGAACGTGCTTACTGCTGTCCTTTTCTTTCGACTGGTTTTCCTGACTGCCGTCAGACTTGCTCGGAGCAGGTTTGCTATCATCTGCTTTGTCTGAAGCAGGTTTAGATTCTTCTTTTTTTGCACCATGATCACCATGCGACATCATATCCTTGTGCATAAAAAACATAAACCCCATCATAACCACCATTACAGCAACCATTGCAGGAACCATTATAATTTCTCCCCGCAATCGCGCATATCTTTTCCATAGGGATTCACAACTTTATCACCCTTGGAAATCCATTTCTTTTTTTCCATAGGACAATAAAAAAGGTTCGCTTTAGATTTATCATGATGTCCCACAACAGAAGACAGCTGCTCGACTAACATAGAATATGCGTCAAGTTTATCTTTTAAACTTTCAGACTTTCCCAGTTTTTCTGCAAGAGGAACAGCTTTCTTGAAAATCTCTGTATCTTTTTTATTATCAGCTCCTTTAGAAAGAAGTCCTGCAAGTTTTTTAGTATCAAATCTGCCCGGTGTTTCCTTTACCAAGGCATCATGAAATTTTACCATCTCCTCCATTACAGGAGTCGCTTTACCGTCATGTGCCCAGACTCCAATTGTGAATAGGAACAGAATTCCTACTGCTGCTGTTTTCCAAAATCGATTCATTGTTTTTCTCCTTTTAATGAATTTATTTTTCATCAAATTATCTCCTTAGATAATCCGGTATTAAATCATCACATTCAATACCGGATTTTTATGAACTTATTTATTATCCAGCTCTTTTGCTAAAGACTTATGCATTTCAGTCATCATCTCAAAATTAGCTTTTTGAGCTTTGGCATCGGCAATGATCCTGTCGCAATGAGTTTCCATTTCCTTCAGCTTTAATTTTGGACTTAATTTTTCATTAATCCAATACTCTTTGTAAAAATCCTTCTTCATTTTTACATGTTCATCTATAATAGTCTGCTGCGCTTTAGCACGCTGTTCATACTTGGAAGCCTGTGAAATATGCTCTGCTTTTACTTTAGAAACATCATTTGCATAGACTGCTGTCCCAAACAGGATTACAATTCCTGCTGCCATTGTTTTAACTGTATTCATTGATTTTCTCCTTCTAATGAACTCAAAAGTTTTCTCATTTTCTTTTCCGCCTTACTCATATATCTTCCGTACAATTCCCTTTTCTCCATAGAAAATATATTGCGGGATATACAAGCAGTTCCAGTATAAAGCTTGTGAAGAGTCCGCCCACCATAGGCGCTGCTATTCTTTTCATTAAATCAGATCCTGCTCCGCTTGACCAGAGAATGGGAAGAAGACCTGCAATCCCGCACATCACCGTCATGATCTTCGGACGGACGCGCTTCACTGAACCGTGCAGTATCGCCTCCTTCAGATCAGATATCATTGGAAACTTATTATTCTCAGTCAGTTTATCATATTCCAGATCCAGGTATAAAAGCATAAATGCACCTGTCTCTGCATCCAGTCCCATAAGTGCAATCATTCCCACCCAGACAGCAATGGATATTTCATATTGCAGTATATATAAAATTCCTACAGCCCCCACAAGAGAAAAAGGAACTGCAAGCAGAATGATGAAAGTTTTCTGATAGGAGCCGGTACTCATTCGAAGCAGAAAAAAGATCAGAAGCAGAGTGACAGGAACCATTATTTTCATCCTCTCCTTCATTCTTTCAATATTTTCATACTGTCCGCTCCAGAGCAGATTATACCCCGGTGCAAGCTTCACCTTTTCACTGACGAGTTTCTTTGCAGTTTCCACATAACCTACCAGATCAGGATCTTTCGTATCCACAAATACATATCCAGCAAGCATGCCGTTTTCATCCCGTATCATGGACGGACCCGAATTAAAAACTATGTCCGACAGCTGTCCCAGAGGGACATGCCCCTTTGCAGTCGGAATCAGCACCTTCTTAAGCTTTGCTGGACTGTCTCTCAGTTCTCTGGGGTATCTCACATTGATTGAATATCTTTCCCTTCCTTCCACTGTGACTGAGACTGTTTCTCCCCCGACTGCAGCACTGACAATTTTATTGATCTCTTCTATGCTGAGTCCATATCTTGCAATCTCCTCTCTGTTCAGCTTTATATCCAGAAAATATCCTGTATTTGTTCTTTCTGCAAATGCTGTCGTGGTCGTCTTCATCGTCTTCAGTTCCTTTTCAATGTCAGATCCGATTCTCTGAATCTCCTGAAGATCCGTTCCAAGCACCTTGATTCCTATAGGAGTCCTTACACCTGTGGAAAGCATATCTATCCTGGACTTGATCGGCATAGTCCATGCATTGATGAAACCGGGAATCTGCAGTTCCTCGTTCAGAAGGTTCACCAGATCATCCTTTGTAATTATGTTCGGATATACTATATATGAAATTCCTCTGAATACGGAAGGAATCCTGCTGCATAAGGTTTCAGCAAAACTGAAATCTCTGCTGCATTTCATCTCTCTTTTTCGCCACTCCTTTTTGTCTTTCAGTTCAATCACTGTCTCCATCATGGAAAAAGGCGCGGAATCTGTGGATGTCTCTGCCCGTCCCGCCTTTCCGTATACAGTTTCCACCTCAGGAAACTTACGGATCTTCGCATCCATGATCTGCAGAACCTTTGATGTCTCAGCAACAGATATTCCAGGAAGAGTGGTAGGCATATACAGGAGAGATCCCTCATAGAGAGGAGGCATGAATTTTGTATCCAGAGAAAAATACACAGGAACAGTAAGAATCAGAAGAACTGCAGATGCAGCGATGATCTGCTTCGGCTTCTCCAGAACAAATCTGCAGGCAGGTTCATAAATCTTAAAAAGTATCCTGCTCACAGGATGATTCTCTTCCTTATAATAAGTTCCTACGAGCAGAACTGTTGCAGCCTTCGACAGAAATTTATTTTTAAACTGAAAAGGTTCCATCCTTGTAAAAAGCATCCGGAATGCAGGATCCATTGTGACAGCGAGAACAGCAGCAATTGCCATAGTCAGATTTTTGGAATAGGCCAAAGGCTTGAAAAGCCTTCCTTCCTGATCTGTAAGAGAAAATACAGGAATGAATGCCGCCGATATAATCAGAAGAGAAAAAAATACAGAAGGCCCTACTTCAAGAAGCGCCTCAAGCCGTACCTTATGATAATCCTCCTTTCTGCCGCCTGATTCCCATTCTTCAAGCTTTTTGTAGGCATTTTCAACTTCCACAATTGCACCGTCCACGAGCACACCGATGGAAATTGCAATTCCAGAAAGAGACATGAGATTCGATCCAATATCAAATATATACAATGGGATAAATGATATTACAGCAGAAATCGGTATGGTGAGAATAGGAATTATGGCAGAAGGGAAATGCCATAGAAAAAGGAGAATTACAAAAGCTACAATCAGTATTTCTTCAATCAGCTTTTCAGTCAGATTGTCAATTGTGGACTGAATCAGCTTGGACCTGTCATATACAGGCACAATCTCCACTCCGTCAGGCAGAGTTGCAGAAATTTCTTTTATTTTTTCTTTCACTCCGGAAATCACCCGAAGGGCATTTTCTCCCTGTCTCATCACGATGATTCCTCCGGGAGTATCCCCTCTTCCGTCAAAATCACCGATCCCCCTTCTCATCTCAGGGCCTATGTTTACTTTTGCAATATTTTTCAGTAAAACAGGATTTCCTTTTTCATCAGCACCCAGACCTATGTTTTCAAGATCGGTTCTGCTCTTTACATATCCCCTGCTCCGAATCATGAATTCACGCCCTGCAATTTCCATGAGTCTTGCACCTGTCTCATCATTGGAAGAACCGACTTTGGATAATACATCATTCATGGATATATTGTATGCCTGCATCGCTTCAGGATTCATTTCAATCTGATACTGTTTTTTATACCCTCCTACAGCAGCGACCTCTGCGACTCCCGGAACACTGTTCAGAAGAAATCGAAGCTTGAAATCCTGCAGTGAACGAAGATCGTAAGGAGTAAGAATATTCTTTCTGTCCACAAGTGCATACTGATATACCCAGCCCACGCCTGTCGCATCAGGTCCCATTTCCATTTTTGCACCTGCAGGAAGAGAAGACTGCACTCTCGACAGATACTCCTGCACTCTTGACCTTGCCCAGTATATATCTGTTCCATCATTAAAAATTACATACACAAAGGAAAATCCGAAATCTGAAAATCCGCGTATCGCTTTTACCCTGGGAGCGCCTAGGAGACTTGTAATTACAGGATATGTTATCTGATCTTCCACTAAATTAGGGCTTCTGTCCCACCTGGTATAAATGATCACCTGTACATCTGAAAGATCCGGTATTGCATCGAGTTTAATTCTCTTCATGGACAGTACAGCAACCAGTACAAGGATCACGGACAGAGCAAGAATCAGAAATTTATTTTCAGCAGAAAATGATATGATCCTCTTAATCATGCTTATGTCCTCCTGAAGATTCAGGAGAAGACTTCAGCCTGGATTCAGAATCAACAAAGAATATTCCATATTCCACTACTTCTTCTCCTTCAGCAAGCCCCTCCCTTATCTCAAGCAGGCTGCCGGTTTCTCCGCCTGTCCTGACATCTCTCTGCACAAATTCTCCTGAATTTTTTCTGACATATACAATCTGTCTTTCTCCCGTATCGATGACTGCACTTAATGGAACAGTCAGACCTTCTCCGAAATCGGAAGAAATTTCCGCTTTCACAAACATCTGCGGCTTCAGAAGATTTTCTCTGTCCTTCACTTCTATCCTGAGTTTCAGTGTTCTGGTTTTAACATCAGGGATCTTATCCACATGCCTGACCGTTCCTTCAAAAACTTTTCCGCTGACTGAACCCGCAGTGATCTTAACCTTATTTCCCGGTTTCACAGCAGAAAATTCATTTTCATACAGAATGGAAACAATATGAGCCGTTCCTCTTTTCCCCCCGGTAATCAGTTCAGAAAGATCACGTGAAATCCATTCCCGGATGAAACTTTCAGAAAGACCCATCTGTTCAAGTTTCATTCTTCCTGCATTGGAAAAAGAGGCACCAAGCTGAAAACTTTCCCTGTACTCCATAAGTGCAGAATACAGTTCAGGCTCATAAGCCACAGTTCCTGCAGAATGAATGATTCTGTTCAACTGCGATTTTTTTACCTGAACAGTTCTGATCCCGAACTCTGCCTGGACATGTTCAGGAATATGTATTTTTTTTTCATTATCCGAATGACTGTTTTCCTTTTTTTCATGCCCTTTATGATCGTCAGATCCATGACCCGCACTGTTTTCAGATTTATGATCCCTGTGATCATCAGGATTATGATTCTTATGGTCTTCTGTCTTATTTTCTTTTTTTTCCTCAAAAGGCACAAGATCCATATTGCAGATAGGACATGTTCCAGGTTTATCAGACACAACACTCGGATGCATCGCACAGCGGTATTTTTTTCCGACAGACTTTCTGCTGCAGTCAAAAACCAGAAGAACTGCCAGGAATATAATAAAGTATTTTCTCATGTTTCTCATAACAATAAGCTCCTCATTCAAAAAAAGAATCTGTAATTTCCAAAATGGAAACAATTCTGCTATACTTCTTCTCACGGATTTCGAGAAGTCCAAGTCTGGCCTGCAGAAGATTAATTCTGGAAAGAGCAATATCTGCATAGTCTGCCTTTCCGGTCTTGTAGGAAGTTTCAATCAGTCGAACAGTTTTTTCCAGCTCTGGAATAAGCCTGTTTTCCAATTCCACAATCGCTTTCGCAAGGTAATCTATTTCAGCATAATTTTTTTTCAGGAGAGCTGTCACTGTACGGATTCCCATTTCTTTTTCTGCACTGTTAGCGCTCAGATTCAAATCAGCTCTTTCTTTTTCTGATTTATGATTCATAAAAGACCATACAGGAACCTTGAATGTAATGCCGGCAGAAACAAGATTTCCTCTGTATTCCGTATTGTCCTGAATCATCCAGTTTCCTGAAGCAGATGCCGCTGTTCCATTGTCAAACATATATTTCTGCGTCTTCCTGTACATATAAGCAACAAATACTTCAGCGTCAGGGGCAGAAGTGTTCAGAACAGAAAGTTTTTTCTCTGCTTCAAGTACGGCTGCTGTCTGTACTGTTTTTCTGATTTCCGGATTCCTGTCAGGAATTGTTTTTTCAAAATCATTTGTCTTATTTTCTCTGTAATGCGTGTCTAAAAAACCTAACAGATCTGAAGACTTGAATTTTTCCATCAGTTTAGGATTTTCAACAGCAAAGCGAGAAAGTTCCACTGAACTTAACTCCAGCAAAGACTCCGTTTCCACAGTTCTTATTCTTTCCTGAGTCTGATTGGCGGTATTCTGCAGGGAAAGGAATGCCGGCTTCTGATTTACAGAATTGTATGTTCTGGAAATGGAAGATACTGATGCATACAATTTCAGAATTTCCTTTCTTATTTTCAGCTTATCCAAAGAAAATCTTCTGGAAATCTCCGCAGTCATCAACTCTCTTGCGAGAACGTTTTTTGCAGAAATCACATCAACACTGATTTCCTTTGCTTTCTCCTCAGAAATCTTTTTTGCGAGAGTGTTCTTTTCAGGATAAGGAATTTCCTGAGAAATCATAATCTCTTTCCCTGTCATCGTAGGTGTCCCAAGCCTGGATTCGTCAAACCTGATTCCTCCGTAATTCGGGTAGTTCCTGTAAGCCAGACCGATTTTAGGATCAGGCAGGGTTCCTGCCCTCTCAGAATCAGCGCGGGCCGCCTTATGAAGAAATGTCCGTTTTCTCACATCAGGATGAAGTTCTACAATTTCCTTCAGTACGGATTTCAGATCGTCTGCAGATACAGACACTGAAAAGATAATGATAATAAAATATTTCATAAATTCTCCTTATATATAACACCGGATTTCCAATCCCGGAGCGAAAGAAGCGAAGCGGACGTCCTGTTACCCCTCACATCTGTCGGAAATCAAAGACTACAGAGGTGCTCAGCGGCCAATTCTGTCAAGGCTATTGTTATGGTGAACCCATACTTAGCCTGCCGAGCTATGCTTCTGCGAGCTCTGACAAAAAAAGATTTGAATAGAGATTTGTGTATTAAATAAGGAGAGTGCAGTTCTGCTGGAAAATGGGAATTTTCAAATGGAACTGGAAATTGGAATGGATTCTGTGTTCAGAAACAGGGACTTTTCGGAAAAGAACAGAAGTGGAAATCAGATCTGCATTGAAAGGAGTCTCTGTATCCTTTTTTTCGAAAGCCTTGGCAGAGGAAAAATTTTCCTGAACGCAGGAATCCGCAGGACAGCATTTTTTCTGAAACTGGTATTCGGAAGATTTTGACTTGTGACAGGAAGGTTTTTCCTGCACCTTTTCTGCACAGCAGATCTGCATAGGAAGAACCGATCCCAGAAAAAAGAAAAGCAGAAATGCCGTGAATCTACGTCTCATATTCCCTTTCTGAATCTAAACTCTGTTTCCGTCAAGAAAAATTCCGATGCTTTCATTAAAAAATCATTCTGAATATGAGACTCTGCCGACTTGAGTGTGCAATCAAATTCATTTTATTTACTCACCTTACGCAGGTGGGGCGGTTTGGGCAGGAACGCCTTTCGGCTGCCTGCCGGCGGCTTGAGGGCTCGTACGGTACGGAAGCTGCTACCGCCCTCGCCAAAAAGATGGCTAAACTCCCGCTTTTACTAATTCATTAGATTTCCCTAATGTTTCCTAAAAATTATTGCGTCTAGGCATAATATCATATTTGTGTAAGGTGAGTTATTTATTCGGAACCAGCTCCAGCTTGACTTTCAGAGCGACCATTTCGCGGATCTTGGTGATTTTTGTATTCGGCACCTGTATTCCAAAGTCTCTCAGATTGACATTGAAAGAAACAGTCAGAAGATATCCTTTCCCTGATTTGGACGCGGTCACAGTTCCTTCTGTGCTGAAATTGTCCTTGGAAACACCGTGAAGAGTCATTTTTCCTTTTACTTTTGCCTTTCCTGATTCTTCATCATAGGATACTATGGTGCCTCTATAATTTACTGAACTGTATTTTGAGGATTCCAGGTAATTCTCGTGCATCCTTGTATTTGCAAACTTGAATTTTCCTCCCAGGAAAAAAGTTTCTAGCCCGACATCCATTGTAATGTCGAAAGTCCTGTCTTTCATATTGACAGTACCGGAGGCACGGTTTGCCATCCCCGTCATCGTCTCCGACTTCACCATATCCGGATCAAAACCGGAAGAATTTTTCTTCTTCAGTGTAAAAAGCATCTTGCCGGACTCGACCTTGAGTCTGTCTTCGCTGATCGGGACCGCAGACAGAATTCCATATGCAAGATATACTGTCATACTTGTTATTGTAAAAAATACTTTTCTTAAATTCATTCATTTCTCCTTAAAAGACCTGTCGCCTGTGTCAGCCGGACATTTTTCCAGTGTGGAACAGGCTTTCATTATTTACTCACGCAGTGCAGGTTCAAGCGACCGCCTGCGTTCGGACAGACTCACTCACGTAAAAAGAGCATACTCGCTATCCGGAAACTTATGTTCCCCTGACTCTCGCCTGTCTTCAGGATATGCGGATTGGTAAAAATTGTCAAGCCTTTTATTAGTGTGAAACCGGCAGATCTGAATTTATATATTTTTTATAATTATTTTTTTAATTCAATCCCGAGCAATGTAATGTCATCCTGCAATTCCTTTCCTTCCAGGAACTGCTCTAAACCGTTTAAGGCTTTTTTTACAACCTCCTCAAAGGTTAAGTCGTTATTTTCCGCCAGGATCGAATACAGTTTTTCTTCCCCGAATTCTTCTTTTTCCGAATTGAATTCTTCAAACAGTCCGTCTGTAAAAACATACAGTCTGTCCTCTGCGGTAAAATCCAGAATTACGGATTTATAATTTATATTTTTCAGAATTCCGATCATCTTTCCGGTATTCTTTAAATACATTTGCTCTTTATTGCTTTTAATCAAGACTGCGGCAGGATGACCGGCTGAGACATACTGCAGAGTATGGTTCTGTACATTGATATCAATCAGAACAGCAGTCATAAAACTGTTCAAGGATTCATATTTATTTATATATTCATTGTTGAATATATCCATAATCTGTGATGTTTCCAGATCAAAGCTTTTAATATTGTCAAATATTCCTTTCACCGCCATTGTAATCATTGCCGCCTGCACACCATGACCTGTCGCGTCTGCCTGGAAAATTCTGTAAGTATGTTCATTTACCTTACTGATATCATAAAAATCTCCGCCTACTTCTGACATAGGAATATAAGTCGAGTGAATATTTAATTCTTTATTAAATAAGGCCGGTTTGACAGTAAGTATGCTCTTCTGGATTTTCTTTGCCAGCGTCAGGTCTTTCTTAATCACGGAAAGCGATTTATTCAGAGCACTTGTTCTGTCTTTTACTAACTGCTCCAGACTGTTATTAATCGTTTCCAGTTCACGATTTCTCAGCTCTAATTCTCTTTCGCGATGATAGGCTTCAAGCGCAGATTTAACTGTCAGCATTAAATCTGAATTATCGAACGGCTTCTCCAAAAAACGATAGAGGTTTGCCTCATTGATAGCACGTTTCACTCCTTGAATATCACTTTGACCCGTCAGCATTATTTTAACTGTATTAGAACTGATTGTATGTAAACGCACTAAAAGCTCGTCTCCATTCATTCCGGGCATTATAAAATCTGAGATTATAACGCTTATTTCCAGCCCTTCGCGTTTTAACTCCTCGCAGACCTCAAGTGCTTCCTCTCCGCTCTCTGCGATTTCAATCGTGTGTTTTCCTTCAAGGGTATCAGAGAGGAGAATTCTCAATGCAGATAAAACTGATGTTTCATCATCCACACAAAGTATAATGCTTTTTTTCATTTGACTGCCTCATTTATCGGAAGATATACAGTAAATTCAGTCCCGACGCCGACTTCGCTTTTCACTTCAATTCTTCCTTTGTGTTTGTCGATGATTCTTTTTACAATGCCAAGCCCTAGACCGCTTCCTTCTCCGGCGGGTTTAGTTGTAAAGAACGGATCGAAGATTTTTGAGCGAATGGAATCCGGTATTCCATTACCAGTATCTGCGACAGTCACTAATACCTCATTACCCGCCTGGCAGATGCTGACAGTCAATGTTCCCTTGCCTACCATGGCCTGTATGGCGTTATGAATCAAATTTGTCCAGACTTGAATTAATTCGTCCGGCAGACAATCAACAGACGGAATATCTTCGTATTGTCGGATAAGATCAATTTTATGCCGAATCTGATTTTGATAAACAGTTAATACGATTTCAATTCCTTCCTTTAACTGAGCATTAATTAATCTGTCTAATTTATTCACACTCGAGAAGGACTTGAGAGCAAAAATAATCTTAGACACATTATCCACAGCAATATTGATATTTTTTGTACTGTTGATAATAGAAGCGATACTATTGGCTGTGTTTATTATAAAATCACTTTCTGGATGGAGCAGCAAAGGAAAATAATCCGCAAAGGTTGAGTGTGCCCGCAGTTGTACAAGGGTCTCAGCTTTTGTGCGTGCGTTCTCAATATTATTTTCTTCTAATTGTCGGGTGGTTTCCCGTATGATCGAGCGCTCCTCTCTCGTGCTTAGAATCTCTATTCGAGATGTATTTTGACTGATAAGCTTTGTGAATATCCCTCGCGGCTGTTCGTCTAGAATTTCAAAAAGTTTTGGTATATTTCCTAAAGCATAAACCATATTATCCGCAATGCTTTTACCGCTTGCTTTAACAGCACTGATAGGAGTATTAATCTCATGAGCTATGTTGGCAACTAACTGACCAAGAGAGGCCATTTTTTCCGATTGAATAAGCTGTTCTTGAGTTTCCTGTAATTCTAAATGTTTTTCTTCTACCTGTCTTAATGCCTCCTGCAGTTCTCTCGTGCGCTCATTCAATTCAGAGACCCGCTTTTCGAGATTGTCTCGAGCCTCACTAAGTTCCCAATTGGCATTGGACAGCTGCAAAGTTCTTTCTTCAACCTTTTGCTCAAGCGTATTGTAAAGAGTTGCATTTTCAATAGAGATGGCCGCTTGTGTAGTCAGCATCTGCATCACCCGAATTCTTGCTTGTGTAAAGGCATTGGCAGTTAAATCATTTTCTAAATAAATGATGCCCGTTGCTTTTCCCTGGTAAATCATTGGAATACATAAAACGCTGCATGGAGTCTCTCTCTGCAGCTCTGTATCTAATTCAAATCGTGAATCCGTACGTGCATCTCCTAATACCAGCTGTTCACCTGTTCTTGCGACAAACTGTACAATGCTTACCGGTAAAAAACTTCCATTGAGCAAGACAGTATTTCTAGGTGCAGCTTCTCTGCCTTCCGCATCCTTAGAGGCCTGTATCGTAAGACTTCCCTGATTATTTTTAATTAAAAAAGCTCTTGTCGCTCCTGCATTTTGCAGCAGTGCAGCTAGAACTTTATCTAGGAGCACGTCTAGTCGGATTTCACTCGATAAAATCTGACTTGCCTGAAATAAGGTTTCTAAATCAATTTCACCATAGCTATTCGTAGTTGAGATATTTAATGTATTGGCATTTCCCTTATTCACAGCAGAGTATGAGGAGTCATTTAGAAGCGGGTACTGGCCAACGAGTGCCCGAGCTTTACGAGCTGCACCCCACTGCTCGTACAAATAACGCGCCTCACGAAGATAGGCGAGTGCCACAGTATTTCGGGATTGTCGTAAATGAAAATTTCCAGCAAGCTCGTTTGCCAAAGCCTGATCTCCAATAAATCTATGTTCACGACAGAGGCGAATGGCTTGGTCGTAAGATTCCAATGCCAGAAGAGTCTCACCTTGTAAAGCATAGAGTTCAGCTTTAATAAGGGCTATACGATGTGAGTAATTTGCAGTTGAAAATCCATTCAAGGTTTCCAGAAGCTTCAGGTCAGATTTTACACACTCAATATATTCCTGCTGCTGTTCTGCGGATACGCTGAAGGCAAGTTTAAGATTTGCCAATGCCTCATAATAATGCATAATCGGAATATGCATGACAGAGGCGGCTCCATCGGCATACTGCTTTCCATGTTTGGCGAGTGCTGCCGCTTCTTCATTATTTCCAAATAAATAGCGAGCAATGACCATTGCGGTATGTAGAAGAAATAATGCTCCTCGAAATCCGATTGCGTCAAAAGTTTTCATCTCTGCAGTTTCATTATAATCGGATGCAGCTAACAGCTCCGGGGTATCACTTTCTCCGATCAGGTTTAATACCAATTGCTGGATGGGAAGTATGCAAGCCAAAGGCGCGGATTGATTACTCCGTTTAATCACGGCTATATATTCGCGCGTGGTTTGGGCTAACTGCTCTAAAGGCTCGTTTGCAAAAAATGCATAGTTACAGCAGTTTTGTGCCGCCCAACAGCCGTATTCCAGATCACCTGCATTTAACCCGCCGATAAAAACATCATGCAAATCGTTAATCGACATAGAAACATGGTCAATATAATGACGAACATGAGTATTAAAGATATGCAATACACGGATTCGAATCGAACGATCATCTGAGAGATTCAGCATTTCCACTGCGAGTTTTCCAATGGGATAACCTTTATCAATCATTCCCACAGCACAAAGAACCAATGCTAAAAGCATAAAGCCATACGGAGATTCTTTACTAAGACCATACTTAAGAGAATTTTGAACAATTTCGAAACTGAGCAGCGGTAATAAATTTGGGTTTGCCAGATAGGCCGCAGAACTGATCCCGACAACAATCCGACGCATTGCGGCAAATTCTTCACGTTGTAATTCTGGAAGTTTTAAAATTTCTTTCAGATCATAATTTCCAATTGCAGTGAGTGTCGCAATTAACCCTGCTTCCACATCTTTTGGAACAGGGTCACGCGGTAATGCTACACCTAACTCTGCCATTGCTTCCACCGCAGCAATACAACCTTCCATATGAGCATTTCTGGCAACAAACGCTTGAATACGAATTTCCTTGCCTCTCATTCGATCGAGCTGCGTTTTTCCATACTTTATAATTTCCTTTACCCTGGTTTCCATTACAGTATGATCACCAATCAGATAGGCACTTTGAGCTGCAAGTGAATAAAGATCAAAGGTAATATTATATCGTCTTTCCCAATCACCGCTGCCAGAGTGCGAAATGGCGATATTAAAAAAATGATCAGCAGTTCCATACTCAGCACTATGCAGGGCTCTTCGCCCCGCTTCCATATTCAGATTGATTAACTCATCGAGTTCATCCCTGTCATCAATGAGCGACGAGGCAGTATTTAGATGCGTGACGATCTCGAATAAACGTGTTCCCTGTGTATTTTGTTTCTCTCTTTTAAGAAGAAGTCTCCCCAGTTGTAAGTGCAGCTGGGGCAAATCTTCATACTCACCAAGTACAGCTGCCGCCTGCTCAATTCTATCATGCAAAAAGCGAAACTCAAAATTGGGAATTTCATTCTGGCTGGAATTATCCTCCGGTATATACCAATATCCCTCTGCTTTTGGGATAATCAGTTCAAACTCTATTGCCAGTTGAAGGTCTGCCTGCATTTCATGGAGGGAGCGATGGCAGCACTCTGCAACTATAGACAATTCAAAGCTATTTCCTATTTGTGCTGCCGCTTCCAATGCCAATCTAGTCGGCTTCGGCAGCATCTTTAGCCGAGCTGATAAAAAATCAACTACGTTCTCTGTTGCTGCTTGCTTACTAATACCTTCAATATTCCAAATCCATCTGCCTCTTAGGTTATCAACACTGAGCAGTTTCTGAGCAGCAAGCTCTTCCATAAAACGATTGATATAAAAAGGATTTCCATTGGTTTTATAATTAATTTGTACAGCTAACTCCTCGACTTCTTTAACCGGCTGACGAAGTGTATCCGCTGCAAGTTCTGCTATATGCTCTAATGAAAGGGAACCTAGTTTTAATTCTTGTACAACTTTTCCCCAATCGTGCAATCGTCCGAGCATTTTTATCAATGGATGGGCAGCTTCAACTTCATTGTCTCTATAGGCACCAATTAAAAGCAGACATTGTGAATCAGAATCCAGCACCAAAGCCTCAATCAAGGAGAGTGAGCCTAGATCTGCCCATTGGAGATCGTCTAGAAATAAAACAAGCGGATGCTCTGGAGTTGCAAGTGCCTGAGCAAACTGCAAAAGAACACGTCGAAAGCGATTTTCAGCTTCAGTTGGATTTACTTCATCGAGTGGGGGCTGCTGACCCAAGAGGCTGGTCAATTCTGGAATCACATCAATTAATGCCTTCCCATTTGCACCTATTGCTTTCAGAAGCCGATGTTTCCATGAGTTAATCTGCTCGGAGGATTCTGTAAGAATTTGCTGGACGAGTTGGCGAAAGGCTTGTATGAGCGAATCATAGGGAATGCCGCGTCGAAATTGATCTACCTTTCCGCTGATAAAATGAGTGCCGGCCAATACAAGTTCACGATGAATTTCATTGATAAGTGCAGTTTTTCCAATTCCAGAATACCCTGATACAAGAAGCAGCTGCATTTTACCTTGATGAATTGCCTGCTCTAAAATTTCATTTAACAAAGACAATTCTTTTTCTCGACCATATAATTTTTCTGGAATAGAGAGTGTGGGTGATAAATCTTTTTGACGCAAGACTGCCGGTGAGCAGCCACTATGAGCTGATTCTAAATTTTCCAGAATAAGACTTAAATCATAATAAATCCCAGCCGCACTTTGATAGCGATTTTCCGGGCGCTTCGCCAACAGTATCATTACAAGATCTGATAGCGATTTGGGAATGGAACTGTCTTTTTCGCTCGGCGGGATCGGTGTCCTTGCTATATGAGAGTGGATAAGTTCAAGTAAACTGCTGCTCTGAAACGGCGGATGTCCGCACAGCAGGGTGTATAACGTTACACCGAGGGAATAAAGGTCGGAGCGATAATCAATCGAACGATTCATACGCCCAGTCTGTTCTGGAGAAATATACAGAAGGGTTCCGGCAAATGTATCTATCGGTCGTAAAGTAAAATCTTCACGTCTGACAACACTGGATATACCAAAGTCAATCAATTTAATCTCTCTTGACTTTGGATTTAAGACAATATTGGCAGGGTTTATATCTTTATGCACTATCCCTCTTCCATGAATATGATCTAAAGCCAATGCCGCCTTTCTGCCGATTTCTATTGTTTCTAAAAGGCTGGGACGGGTTTTATGGAAGAGGCGATCGAGAGAGGTGCCGCCGAAATCTTCCAATACTAATCGAACGATCCCTTCGTCAAAATCAAAAGATAGTGCCTCGACGATAAGATCGCCCTTCGCTGACTTTTGAATATCAAATTCCCGCCGAATTTTTGCTTTGGAAAGAGGAGATGGATAAATTTCCCGTAATTCTTTAATGATTACTGACTGCCCGTCTTGACTTCGCTGCGCACGATGAATCGTGGTTTGACTGCTTTCGTGGATGAATTCAAGTTTTGTATATCGCATATCGTTTTCCCTTTTATAATATACCTGTTTTTTTAATTGGGATAAAAACTGAAAATTCAGTCCCGACTCCGACTTCGCTTTTCACTTCGATTCTTCCTTTGTGTTTATCGATAATTCTTTTTACAATACCAAGTCCGAGTCCGCTGCCCTCTCCGACACGCTTCGTAGTAAAAAAGGGATCGAAGATTTTTTCGCGGATTGATTCTGGAATTCCAGAACCTGTGTCTGCAACAGTAATTATCGCTTCATTATTCGCTTGACCTATGCTGATTGTAAGTGTTCCATGGCTGTTCATTGCCTGTATCGCATTGTGAATCAGGTTCGTCCAAACTTGATTTAACTCATCAGAATAACAGTTTACTTTCGGAATTTCTTCAAATTTACAAATAAGTTCAATCCCTTGTTTGATTTGGTTTTGGTAAATTGTAAGTACTATTTCAATCCCGTCTCTTAAATGCACTTCTGCCATTTCCCTTTCACTGTTCTCATAGGAAAAGGATTTTAATGCATAAATAATTTTAGATACTTTGCCTACTGCCGTATTTATATTATAAGTGCTGTTTACAATATTGGCTATACTCTTGGCAGATTCAAAGATAAAATCGCTTTCCGGATGATTGAGCAGCAAAAGATACTCTGTAATGGAATCCTGTAAGCCCAATTGCACAATGGTCTCGGCCAGACTGCGTGCATCGTCAATCCCCAGCAATTCTAAATTTCGCGCCGTTTCTTTAATCATTGCACGCTCTTCTCTGGAACTGAGGATAATTACCTTCTGCCTATTTTTATTGTGAATGAGTTTTAAAAATAATTCCCGCATCTGTAAATCGAGTATTTGAAACAGCTTGGGAAAATTATCCAAGGTTCTGTCCATAGCATCTTCAATATTCTGTCCGCTTGCTTTTATTGCGCCTATAGGAGTATTAATCTCATGCGCAACGCTTGCTACCAACTGACCAAGTGAGGCCATTTTTTCTGATTGAATCAGCTGCTCCTGTGTTTCTTGAAGATTATGCAAGGTGGATTCCAATGCTTGATTGCTTGCCTGCAGTTCATTCGTTCGCACTTCTACACGCTGTTCCAGCAGACTCTCGGAAGATTTTAAATTTTCTACCAGTTTGACCTGAGCTTCTAAAAGTTCTTTTTGTATATTGCTGTTTTCCTCAACAATTAATTTGTAACTGTCTGCCAGGGCTATAGATAACAGTATAAGTTCTGTTACTACGCCTATTTGCATTGCAGAGTTCGTCAGAGAATTTGTCTCTATATTTCCTGTAATTCTGAGTATTGACAAGATTGTCCCGACAGCATAAACGCTCCAGGCAATGACAAAAAATCTTGCAGATCGATTTCCTTTTATCCAGGATAAAATTCCGACTGTTATTACTATAAGTGCATTGATAATCCCGACGATGCCAATCACTTTAAAGGAAGCGGTCAAGGAACCGGATAACGCCATACCGGTAATTAAATTTTGAAGCAAAAGCCAGCTTCTTAAAATATATCTGACGTTTTTTTTCAAAGCTAGAAATCGAATCATAAATTCGAATGCAAAGACTGCAAATAAAATTACTGAGATTAATCCAACATATTTTTGGAGCCAAATATTTTCCGGCCACAAATATTGAAATCCATGTCCGCTGAATGATATCTGATAAATAAGCATAGAGAGTGTAGTCAGAGAATATAATAAGTAGGCTGAACTTCGAAGGGATATATAAATAAATCCATTATAGAAAATCATCGCCAACAGCACCCCGTAAAAGATAAAATGAGCGCTTTCCGTGTAAGATATTTTTGTCAATAAATCCTTTTTCTGATACAAGGTGAGCGGAATGATGGAGGCGCTTGTAGTATTGATTTTGATATAGATGGTTTGTTCTTTCAGTGGTGGAAATGAAATAAAAAATCCCAAGTTGCGATAAAATAACTCACGATTCGAAAAAGGATATTGGTCTCCTGCATATTTTGTCAGCCATTTGCCGCCATCCCAGGTATAGAATTCTACTTTATCCAATGCAGGATAGGCAATTTCCAAAAACCATTCTCTAGCCTCAGGATTTAATTCCTGAATCGTAAATTTCAGCCAGACCGGAGAATTGATTAACCCAAACTCAGTAACGTTAGATTTATTTTTTATAAATAGATTTTGACGATTTGGATGAACTATATCCTCTATCGTAAGTGTCCCTTCTTTATCAATAAAATAGAATACCTTTTTTCCGAGTGTCAGGTTTCCGGAATCAATGGGCAGCTGTATTATATCAGTCTCTGCATATGCTGAAAAGCTGACTAAAAGAAATAGAAGGAATGTTCTCATACTGTTTTTTCTTCTCCTTTTTTTTCTGAACTTACAGCTTCTTTTATCGGAAGATATACAGTGAATTCTGAACCGATTCCGACTTCGCTTTTCACTTCGATTCTGCCATTGTGCTTATCAACGATTCTTTTTACGATGCCCAGCCCGAGACCGCTTCCTTCGCCGGCGGGTTTGGTTGTAAAGAACGGATCGAAAATTTTTGAGCGAATGGATTCTGGAATTCCCGAGCCTGTATCAGAAATTCTGACTGACGCATTGTTGTCCTCTTTCTTAATTTGAATTGTAAGTGTTCCTTTACTGTTCATGGACTGGATGGCATTGTGAATCAAATTTGTCCATACCTGGGTCAATTCGTCTGAGTAACAGATTATATCCGGAATATTTTCGAAGCTGCGGATAAGCTCGATTCCCTGTTTGATCTGATTCTGGTATATGGTCAGAACTATCTCAATGCTTTCACTTAACTGCATACTCACCATTTCAGCACTGTTATTCACACGGGAAAAGGATTTTAATGCATAAATAATTTTAGATACTTTGCCTACTGCAGTATTTATATTATGAGTGCTGTTTACAATATTGGCTATACTTTTGGCAGATTCAAAGATAAAATCGCTTTCCGGATGATTGAGCAGCAGAAGATACTCAGCAATAGAATCCTGTATGCCCAACTGCACAATGATCTCCGCCAGACTGCGTGCATCGTCAATGCCCTGCAATTCTAAATTTCGTGCCGTTTCTCTAATCATAGTCCGCTCTTCTCTGGAACTGAGCATAATTAATTTCTTTCTATTTTTATTTTGAATGAGTTTAAAAAATAATTCCCTCATCTGCAAATTGAGTATTTGAAACAGTTTGGGAAAACTATCCAGGGTTCGTTCAATGGCATCCTCAATATTCTTTCCGCTTGCATTTATTGCACCTATTGGAGTGTTGATCTCATGTGCAACGCTCGCTACCAGCTGACCGAGTGAAGCCATTTTTTCTGATTGAATCAGCTGCTCCTGTGTTTCTCGAAGATTATGCAATGTAGTCTCGAGAGTTCTATAACTTGTCTGCAGCTCCCTCGTCCGCTTCTCCACATTCTCTTCCAGGATTCGTTCCGATGACTTTAAATTTTCAACTAAGATCTGCTGAGCTTCTTCTTTCTCCTTACGCATCATACTGTACCGATCAGCCAGAGCAAAAGCCAGAAGCAAAACCTCTACCGCTGAAGCAAACTGAGTCAGACCGCTGTCCCCTACGGATGGCGGGACTGGTTTAAACTGTGCCGCCACCTCAGGCTTCAGAACATCATCCAATGCAAGCTTTGTGCCGGGATCTTCAAGGACAGAAAAGTATTTTGTGAGAGAGATGGAATCCTCATTCGTCCCGCTGATGTCTATTGTTCTCTCCGTCGCAAAAACTGAATTAGAACACAGAGACACCAGAGAGATCATTAAAATTAAATTATAATTTAATTTTATCATATCAGGGCTGATCTTTATTTCCAAGACTGAATTCAACGGTTTCAAATAATTCATTCTGATCCCAGGGTTTGCTCATGCATTTGTAAAGGTTGGCATTTAGTTCGGCCTTCAGGATGCTTTCCCTGTCCGCCTGACCGGTGAGCAGAACCTTGATGACATTTGGAAATTTCTCATGAACTTTAATTAAAAATTCATCACCTTTTATTCCAGGCATAAGCCAGTCTGAAAAAATGAGCAGAACATCAATCTCATCATCTTCGAATTCAAGAAGGATTTCCCATGCTTCATCAGCACTTTGAGCTGATTCATAGATGTACTGTTTTCCGTACTTTCCGGAAAGCTGTCCTCGTATACTGTCGAGAACTGCTTTTTCATCATCCACACAAAGTATTGCTTTTTTACTCATTTTTTTGTACCTCGTTATTTTTTCGTAACGGCTCAGCCTAACGACAGCGACTTTGGATCAATAGAATCAGTGCTCCGCAAACCCCGCGCCTCCATGTGAACCCCGTTTTTTTATCCCTTTACACAGCTCCGAATCCCTGCTTTTTACATACTTTTTATTTTGCTGAGCAGTAACTTTTTTTCTATCTCTACTGTCATTATGCTTGGTATAAAAACTGAAAATTCACTCCCAATACCGTTTCAAAAGTCTCTGCGTATTATTTATTAGAGTTGTTGAAAAATTAGTTTTCAACAACTCTAATTTTAATCTTTTTAAAAAACTTGCAGCTCGCTAAAGCGAGCTGAGTTAATCCTACCGGAGGTTTCAAGGGACTATCGTCCCTTGAAAATCCC
>JBPOJG010000332.1:0-14385 GCA_052033835.1 Spirochaetota bacterium | reverse complement strand
GGGATTTTCAAGGGACGATAGTCCCTTGAAACCTCCGGTAGGATTAACTCAGCTCGCTTTAGCGAGCTGCAAGTTTTTTAAAAAGATTAAAATTAGAGTTGTTGAAACTAATTTTTCAACAACTCTATTATTTCCAAATAAATTATGATATAAAAGAGGAGGATTATTCGTATGACACTGAAAGAAATGTATCAAAGCATTATTACAATCGAGCCGGGTAAAAGAAGCGGCAGGCCATGTATAAGAAATATGCGTATTACAGTTTATGACGTCTTGGGCTGGCTGGCAAACGGAAGAACGCAGGAGGAAATCATAGAGGATTTTCCGGAGTTGACAAAGCAGGATATTTTTGCATGTCTTGCGTATGCGGCAGATAGGGAAAGAAGGATTTATACAATTGCGGCATGAAACTTTTGTTTGATCAGAACATTTCTTATCGTGTTGTAAAAAAACTGGTTCCTAGATTTCCAAAAATTTTGCATATCAGTCAGACGGGATTAAAAAATCCTGACGATAGAGAAATTTGGGACTATGCAAAGCAGGAAGGGTTTACAATAGTTTCGCACAATCCATCTCAACCTCCCTCGTGTTCTTCGTGGTTAAAAACAAACCGCAGACAGAATCTGAAATCTGAAATCTGCCGCCCCTCCCCAAATATGTCATTTCTCAAATAAAAACCAAGATTCCATTCACTTCTTTCTTGACGCAGATGGAAAGGGAAAAATATCATTCTCAAATAGCATAGGAGAACTATTGTGAAAAAAACTGTTTTCTCACTCGCGGGGGCTGTACTGTTCAGTCTGTCATTAGCAGCACAGGATTCTGCCTCCACGACTTATAAGAGCACAACCACTACGACCACAGTAAAGACAACGGGTACTGCAGGTACATCAAAATCGGAAACATCTGCTACATCCACCGCTTCAGGCACAGCGACTGCAGGAACTGAAGTCAGCGAAGAAAACAGAATCCCTCATCCAGATGAAATCAAGCTTGAGTCCAAGGATGCATGGTTTTTTTACTGGAAGAGCGAATACAATGATGTTGTGGAAAAATGGAAATATCTTCATGCAAAATACAAACTTCTGTATGAAAGTTATACATCCAAAAGTTCCAGTTCTTCATTTTCCGGAAACAGGGAAGGAACAGGGACTGCCTACAGCACTGAAATTACTAAAAATACAGAAGAAATCACAAGACTCGAAAGTCTCCGCAAAAAAGACGGAGAGACAATTGACAGGCTGAATAAAGAAATCGCGGATATCAAAGCTGATAGAGAAAAACTGATCCGTGACTATTATGTTCTGAAAAATCAGGCTGCTGAAAAAGACAAGCAGATTGCTGATCTGACTGCGAGAGAAAAAGCTCTTCAGGACAGAATCAAGGCTCTCGAAACTGAACTTGCGGAAACCAAGAAGAAAAAAGATGAGCTTGCAGCAAAGGTTGAGGGAAGAGAAGTTGCAAATCCCGGAACTGAAACAACGACCACTACAGTCACAACTGAGACAACAAAGAAAATCACTGAACTTCAGGACAGAATCACTGCACTGGAATCGGAAAAAGATAAACTTCAGAAAGAAAAAGATGCACTCGCAAAGGAAAAAGGAACTATTCCTGCTTTAGAGGCAAAAATTAAGGAACTCGAAGCAAAGATTGCTCAGCTCGAAGAAGACAAGAAAAATCAGGCAAAACAGAATTCGGAAACCTCTGATGCACTTACTCAGCTGAATAAGAAACTCGATGATCTTCAGGCAGAAAAAGAACAGATCCAGAAAGAAAAGGATCAGGCGGTCACTGACAGCAATTCTGAAAAAGAAGATCTTCTTGCAAAATTCGCTCAGATGGAAGTGAAGCTGAAGCAGCTCGAAGATGAAAAAACAGAGCTTGAGCAGAAACTCAAAGAGTGCGATGACGAAAAAAACAAACTGCAGACTGCAAACAAGACTCTCGAAGATACAGTGGAAAAGCTGAAGGCAGAACTGGCAGAAGCCGGCGACAGTAAAGAGAAGCAGGAAAAAGAACTGGTTGAGCTGAAAAAGCAGATTGAAGAACTTCAGAAACAGCTGGCAGATAAAGCCAAGGAAAATGAAGAACTGCAGAAGCAGATTGCGGCTCAGAAGACTGACAACGAAGCAGCGGTGGCAGATCTTGCAGCAATG
The DNA here is from genome assembly GCA_052033835.1 of Spirochaetota bacterium. Taxonomy (GTDB): domain Bacteria; phylum Spirochaetota; class Leptospiria; order Leptospirales; family Leptospiraceae; genus DAORDI01. Next base: position 12,226 of record JBPOJG010000332.1, on the reverse strand, counting down.
AAAGACAAACACGCTGAAGAAACTCAGAAGTACAAGGATGAGATTGAAAAACTCACTGCACAGACTCAGAAACTCGAAGAAGCACTCGAAAACGAAATCAAGAAGGGCGATTCCACTGTAGTCAACAAGAACGGAAATATCGTGATCAATCTTTCTGATGATGTAAACTTTGCGACTGCGTCTGCTGAACTGACTTCTCAGGGAAAAAAGACTCTGGACAAGATCTACAATGTGGTCAAAAAATATCCGAACAGCCATATCAATATTGAAGGAAATACGGACGACAGACCGATCAGCACTGCAAAATTCAAGGACAACTGGGAACTCTCCACAGCAAGAGCTCTCGCTGTCGTAAGATATTTTGTTCATCACAAAAAGATGAATCCAAAGCAGTTTGCAGCAGTCGGATACGGAGAATTCAATCCTCTCAAGCCGAACAATTCTGACAAGAACAGGCAAATGAACAGAAGGGTGGAAATTGTAGTAAAACCGATTAAAAAAGCGGTCAAAGAACAGCCTTAATTTAAGAGTAACTGCTTAGCCTACGGCTTTGCAGTTACTTGTTTTGACCTACCGGTGGTTTCAAGGGCTTCGCCCTTGAAAATCCCTTAAATTTCCCCGCAAACATACAGGTTATTCCAATAAAATGTCTCAGTCGGTGGACAGGTCTGTCTTTTTCACAGACAATCTTATATTCTTACTCTCCTGCCTGTAGATTTACATTAAAAAATTCGAAAATTGTACTATGAGGAATTTAGAATTCTGATTTTTTGTACTGTATGGTCAGTAAAACACAAGATTCCAAATGAGAGGGAATATGCCGGAAAAAATTCTGAAATTATCAGCAGTTATCATCTTTTTGAATATGTCACATCTTTCTGCAGTAGAGGTGAATCCGAATTCAGGAAACTCTCCAAGTGCAGGAACTCCGCAGGCTGAAGAAAAAGAGCCGAGTGATATGTTCTATTATAAAAGTGAGTATACTGATCTCTGGAACAAAAAGAAGGCTCTCGAAAAAGAGATCACTGACCTGAAGGCAAAGCAGAATGCAGCAGATAAAAGATCTATGGATGAAACTTCTGCGAATAAGACCAGACTTTCGGAACTGGAGACAGAGCTTGCAGTTGTAAATCAGAAATACGCAGAACTGTATGACAAGTATCAGAGTTATGTCAGAGAGAATGAAGCCAAAATTTCCAGTATGGACAACAGTATTGTTTCTTTGCGGTCACAGAAAGAAGCAGCAGAGAGAAGGTATCTGGCTGTCAAGGAAGAAAAGGAAGTTCTGGAAAGAGAACTTTTGGCTATTCGAAATCAGAAGGATGGTATTGATAAAAACTCTCTCGCGTTAAAAGAACAGAATGCCCAGCTCGAAAAAAAACTGAAAGAACAGAATCTTCTTTTGGAGCAGAAAAATAAGGACTTGGCCCGGGCAGAAAAAACGGCAAGAGAATACAATGAATCTATTCTGGAAAAAGATTCCATTTCTCAGGAACAGGCAATTATTTACAGAGACACTATTTCCAAAATAGAACAGGAAAAGATGTCTCTTCAGGAGAAAAGCAACAGACTCACTGAGGAAGTCGAAAGACTGAAGGAAATCAATAAGGCATATCTTGCAAGACTTGAAGAGGCAAATTCGAGACTGCAGGCACTGGAATCTTCCAAAAAAGCACTTCAGAAAAAGCTGGAAGATTCAAAATCAGATGAGGCGATGCTCAATTCTCTCAGAAAAGAAAATGCAGAAATCAGTTACCAGAGAGATGAACTCTTAAATGAACTGGAAGAAATGAAAAAACGTGTGACTGACAGAAGCACGGAACTCGACAGAGAACTGAACAGCCTGCAGAAGGATTACAATGCCAAAGAGAAGGAGCTTGAAGCAGAACTGGAAAGACTGAAACAGAGGGAGAACGAACTTCTGGCAGAAAACTCCAGACTCGTTGCTGCAAATGATGAAATCGCTTATGAAAATCTCAGACTGAAAGAACAGCTCGAGTCCATCAACCGTGCCAGAAAGGAAATGGAAGTATCCTTCAGAAATGAAATCCTGTCAGGAGAACTTGATGTAAACCAGAACAAAAAAGGTGTTGTGATCGGAATTCCTCTGAATGTCACTTTTGATACTTACTCAAGCAGAATCAGACCGGAAGGAAAGACGATTCTGGACAAGATTATCAAGATACTCAATACATATAAAATAAAGAAAATTACTATTGAGGGAAATACAGACGACAGACCTGTTCTGAAAACTTCAAAGTACAGAGACAACTGGGAACTTTCCACTGCAAGAGCAATCAGTGTTCTGAGATATCTGATCAGGTACAGCAGCATTCATCCTAGATTTATGACTGCAGCTGGAAATGCGGAATACAATCCTCTGAAGGCAAACAACACTCCGAAAAATCGGGCTGCCAACCGAAGGGTGGAAATTGTAGTCACTCCGGCAGTGGCGAAGTAGGCTTTGAATGGAAGACGAAAAAGGGCTGTTTTCGGAATTCTTCAAAGTACTTGCCAATCTGGAAATCGGAGAAGATGAGGCTTCCTTTCTTTGGGAAGAGGTGCTGAAAAATGCGACAAGACTTTCTGAAAAGGTCGGCAGAAAAGTAGGATTCAGAGTAGCCCTTCTTGATTATATGCTGAATGAAAAGCAGATTATGAAGAATCCTACTTTTGTGGAGCAGGACATATTCGAAGAAGTGATGAGAAATTCTTTTGTGGATGAACTGACCGGAATCTACAACAGAAGATATTTCAATACTGCATTTCACAGGGAGTTCAAAAGAAGTTCGAGATATGAAAAGACTGTTTCGCTTTTCTTTTTCGATGTGGATAATTTTAAAAGTTTTAATGATAATTACGGGCATCTTGAAGGAGACAAAGTTCTTCAGCTGATTGCCAAGACTCTTTCTCAGCTTTTTAGAGCAGAGGACATCGTGGCCAGGATCGGAGGAGAAGAGTTTGCTGTTCTTCTTCCTGAAACAGGAATTGAGTCTGCACGGAAGGCCTGTGAACGTTTTGCTCAGAAGCTGAGGATTGCATCTGCAGAAAATATGAAGATGCCGATTACAGTGAGCGGAGGAATTGCTGCTTTTCCGGATTCTGCATCTACTATGGAAGATCTGTATAAAAAGGCAGATGAACTGTCCTACAAAGCCAAGAGAGCCGGTAAAGACAGAATTGTGAGCTGAATAGCTCACCGTATTGATCTGATGCATTTTGTTTTTTTTGAGATCTGCATTAAACCTGAGCTTTTACACGGATCCAACGCCGTTTGCAGCCGAAGGTGTAAGGTGAGGCGAAAATGAAAAACAGCTTTTGTGCGGCGGTCTTTCTTTATGCAAAAGAGGGGAGCGAGAAGATTTTTCTTGAATATGAAAGCAGTGTTCTTCCTCTCCTGAAAGAGTATGAGGGGGAACTTCTCTTAAGAATCAGACCGGATCGGTCGTTTGAGGAAGATTCTAAAATCAGAATTCCGACTGAAATCCATCTTATCGGTTTTGCTTCTGAAGACAGCTTCAGGCGTTTTCTTTCTGATCCGAAAAGAAAGTCTTTAGAAGATATGCAGAAGAAAGGAATCTCATTTTCCATTCTTTTTCAAGGCACCGGAATCAGCATACCTGAATCATTTTATCTGAATAATGGTTGACAGAGTATTTTTTGAAAGTATCCTAAATTTGCAGTGCAGATATGGAAAACAGACCATTTAAACTTACTGATATGATTGGGAAAATAAATTTCCCGAATAGGATACTTTCCGAATTTTCCGATATTCGGCTTTCATTTGGAAAAGGATATCCTATATCAAAAGGAATTTCATTGAGATATATTTTATATTTATTTGTATTTCTTTTTATTTCAGCCGGATGCAAAAAAAACAGGGTAGAAAGAGTTCAGGGCGACAGAGAGTCCGGTTCAGCGATTACTATCAGAAATTATCAGAGAATTTCAGTCAACGACAAGGGTGAGATGCTCTGGAAACTGAAGGCGGAAGAAACCTATTTTTTCAAGGAAGACAACAGGACTGTTCTGTACAAGATTGAAGCCGATCAGCTGGAGAAAGGAAAATCGAAATCCAGAATGAAGGCAGACAAGGGATATCTGGACAGGAAAAATGAAATTCTGAAAGTATCCGGAAATATCTATATCAGAACAAATGACGGGAAGGAACTGACCGGAGAAGAGATGGACTATAATATTGCAAAGGAACTTCTTACCTCCGACAAAAGAGTCGTCATCAGGACAGGAAAAACAGTGATCCGGGGAAGAGGTTTTGAGGCTGACAACAGTCTGAACAAGTTTAAAATTATTCATCCTGAGGGTGTCACTGTAGGAACGGACAACCCTTTTAAGGATAATTGAAATGAAGAAAATTCTCGCTCCGTTTCTCTGTCTCTTCTTCATTCATACTGCAAGGCCTCCTCTTCTGATGCCGTATTTCGGAAAGACCGCGGTTTTAGACGGAAGCACATCAGTAAAACCTAATTTAGAAAAATCTAATAAACCTAAAAAGAACATTCCTGCGGGCTGGGGAGGGGGTTCTCTTACTCAGGAGACAAAACCGTACAAGGGAATTCCTATGACAGTGTATTCTCTTTCAGAAGGTGCGTGGATTCAGCACAGAAAAGTCAGACTGACTTCCTACAAAATTGAGGTGATCGGTGAGGATGCACTTTTTGGACATCTGCACGGCGGAGTCAAAGTGGAAGATCCTGAAAACAGAATTACATTCAAGGCAGCCAAGGCAGACTATGATAAAATTCAGGAACTGATCACAATGCAGGGAAGGCCGATTCTGCAGTACTACAATTCTTCCAACAGACTGACTAAGATTACTGCTCCTTATATGAAAAGGTATCTGCTTGAAAATAAGACCTCTCTTGAAGGAGGGGTTATCATGGAAGATGGAGAGTATACTGTCATTTCTGAAACTGCAGTCTTTTATGAAAAAGAAGACAAACTTGTAATGGAAAATCATCCTTTTGTATTCGGCAAGGATATGTTCATCACAGGTGAGAAGGCAGTCTACAATACGGATACAAAAACGACCAGTATCGAGAACAATACCCTTCTTGCAAGGGTTTCTTTCGAAGTAAAAGATGATCCTGCTTCTCCGGCAAAAAAGGAAGAAACTGAATCAGAAAAGAAGGAAAAAGCAAGAACTGTTACAGTAATGACTGGTGATAAAATGGAATCTTACTCCGGTAATGAAACTGATTCCTATGCAGGATTTTTCGGAAATGCGAGAATTTTCAGAGATGACTATGAATACAGCGGTACATATCTGAAGGCTAGAGGAAAAGATTATAAGAATCTGGAAGCAAAAGATCAGGTTGTATTTACTGATAAGGTAAACAATGTCCGGATGTCAGGGAGACTCTTTGAGCATTTTGAGGATGAAAAATATACCCATATTACAGAAGACCCCAAAATAGAATTTCTTTCCAATGCAGGGGAAGTTAAATCCACTTTACGCTGTGTAGAACTGGAGCGATTTGGTGAAAGGAAGGAAATGGTTGCCAGGGGAGATGTTGTGATCGAGTCGGAAGAATCAGTGATTCGGGGCGATTACGGAACTTATTTAGAAGAGGAAAAGAAGCTTGTAGTGGAAGGAAATCCAAGGCTGGAAAAAGAAGGAAGCACAGTCAGGTCCGGTAAAATCATCATTTACCCTGAAGAAAACAAGGTTCTTCTGACTGACGGTCTGGGAATTGTTCCTGCTAAAAAATGATTTCTTTCTTTATTTTTATGCAAATACTGGTCTAATGAGCTAAAGAGGTGTAACTGAAATGAAAATTGTTCTTCTGTCTTTACTGGCAGTCTTAAATTGCGGCGGTAAAAGTTATTACCAGATATGCAGATCCGATTGTACGAAAAGGACAGCCATCTGTTTAGTGGGGTTTCTTCCTCAGCAGTCTTCTACTGCAGCACAGGACACATCAAAAGTGGCTCTGGCTGCTTTTATATGTGATGATTATTATAATGTATGTCTTCGAAGCTGCAGCAGAAGTTCCAGCTCCAGTTCAAGCACGAGGTAACCAATGGAAATACTGATGTTTATTATGATCATTCTTTCTGATAATTCCGGAGATGAAATCAGAATACAGGATTTTCACAGATTTTCCCAGGAAAACGGAATCAAATCCAGCTGTGAACAGTTTACGGCATCCAAAACGGCAATGGCAAAGGCTGCAAAAAAATCAGGCTTTCTGAAGGCGGAATACAAATGTGTCCCGACGGATAAACTGAAAAAATTTCTTGAGGATGTTGTCGGTAAAGAGTCCAAGGCAATGGATTCGGGGGATCAGAGCTCAGCTGAAGACGGAAAAAAAATGAAAGCTGAAGGAAAACTTCTGTATACGCCTCTGAAAAATTCAGCCAAAAATGTAGATGCATATCTGGGTAAGGAATATTATATCACAAGAGCGGACGGAGATTTTATTTTAAGACCTGGAAAAGTTTGGACTTCAGATAAACTCAAGACATACATCAACAAGAAAGTGGAAATTGAATGTATTTACTATTCGAAGAGTCCTGAACCTTACGAGCAGTATCCTTTGACTATGGATAAGGATGGAAATTCTGTTCCGATGAAAAGAACCTGGTGTGAGATAGAGTCTGTAAAAATTGTAAAATGAGTGATGAGCAGAAATGGTATGCAGTTTATACCAAACCCAGATCTGAGAAGAAACTGCAGGAAAATTTAAGGAAGATAGACATTCTTACCTATCTTCCTGTTCTTGTGCAGAAAAGGAAATGGTCTGACAGAGTAAAAACAGTGGAGTTCCCTGTATTTCCCTCCTACCTTTTTGTATATCTGGATTATGAAAAAGATTCATTGAAAGTACTGAAAGATACTTATTCTGTGAACTTTGTGAAGACATCGGGAGTTCCCTGTGAAGTGGATGCTGATGATATTGAAATGGTAAAATTTTTTATAGAATCCTACCCCGAAAAAATAAAACTCGACCGTGAACGTCTGTTTCAGAAAGGAAAAAAAGTCAGTATCCGATCCGGCCCCTTTGCAGGAAAAACAGCAGTAATAGAAAAGATAAAAAACAGTTATTATGTAATCGTAAATATCCCTGCAGTCAATTCGGCACTTACAATGGAAATTGCAAAAGAAAATATTGATGAAATCATATAGCGGTCATAAAGACCGCTGTAGCAGAAGATCAGTCGTTTGCAGGCATTTCATCTGCTGTCGGCCCGTAAATCCCGGGGACTTTTATATCCAGAAGACGCAGAAACATTGTCAGCTGACCTCTGTGATGAATCATATGATTAAATACTGTATGGCGAATAGATTTTGCTTTGCTCATTTTCGAAATGATCTGACCTCCGAACATAAATGTCCATTCCTCGTTCAGAATATCTTCCGTCGCCTTTTCCAGAAGATCAATTCCTCTCTTTACGGAAGCATCCAGTTCTGAAAGAATCACCTGTTTTTCCCGTATTGAATCGATCGGGGTTCTGTCTTTAGCCAGATCAAATGTTTTAGTATTCAGTATGATCTCCAGATAGGAAAACAGATCCGCCACATGGGCCCCCAAATGGATAAGAGACATTGATTTAGGAGTAGGTTTCCATATCCCCTGCGAAACAGGTATTGCCTCCAGGATTTTTCTGGTGTTTCTGTGTTCTTCCTGAATTTCTTCCAGGAGCATTCTTTTTATTTCCATATGATTCCTCTTCTAATCAGCAGGCAGAAAGAGTTTTATTCGTTCAAGTGAAATTTGTGCATCGGACGTTTAATTTGTTTTCGAAAATCAAAGATATTTGTAACTGCTCTTCGGTAACGCTGAGCAGTTACAGATATTCCATATATTCACAGTCAGGGTATCTGCTGCACATATGATAACTCCTGTCTTTTTTTGTGATTTTCTTCAGCAGATGTCCCTGCTTGCAGAGAGGGCATGGAATTTGTATTTTTTTAAACTCTTTTTTTGCTTTTTTTTCATTATTCAGCATCTCTAAAAATTTCTTGTAAAATTCAGACAGGAAACTGATCTTTTTTTTCTGGCCGGATTCAATTTCATCCAGTTCTTTTTCCATTTCTGCTGTATATCCGTCTTCAATAATGGATGAAAATACTTCTTCCATACGTTCAGTCACTCTTTCTCCAAGATCAGTCGGATGAAGTGATTTCTGACTTCTTTCTGCATACTTTCTTTTGAGCAGTGTTTCAATTACGGCTGAATAAGTGGAGGGTCTGCCTATCCCTGTTTTTTCAAGTTTGTCCACCAGTGATGCTTCGGTGAATCTGGGCGGAGGTTCAGTCTTGTCTTTTTTGAAATGAATGATTTTCGAAATCAGGATATCATTTTTTTTCAGCTGAAAATCAGGAGATTTCTCTGCGATTTTTTCTTTTCTGAAATTCAGATAACCCGGCTCAATGCAGAATTCTTTGGAAGCAGTCAGCGGAAAGCCTTTTGATTCTGCAGTCCAGGAATATTCCCTGTACACTGCAGGCGGAAGAAAACTCTCCAGAAATCTGTTTCTGATCAGAGAGTATATCTGCAGTTCATCTTTGGTCAGAACATTCGTAAGTTTTTTTTCATCCATATAAGGATTTACCGGCTGGATCGCTTCATGTGCATCCTGAGAAGATGAACTGTCTTTCTGTTTTCTGAAGAAAAAGTCATCATATCCCTCTGACTTGAGATAATTTACTGCTCTGTTTTTCCTCTCTGTGCTGACTCTTGTGGAATCAGTTCTCATATAAGTGATCAGACCCCCTTTTTCTGTTCCGCCCTCATACAGTTTCTGTGCAATCCGCATTGTTTTGGAAACAGGCATTTTGAATCTGGAATAGGCTTCTTTCTGAAGGGAGGACGTAGTGAATGGAGGCGGAGAATATTTTTTAATGATTTTATCGTTTTGAGAAATGATTTTTATTTCAGCTCCCGGATTTAGAACTGCATCCTTGCCGCTTTGTATTTCAGTAAGCCCGAATGCAGACAGTATTCTGTTCTTTTCATCGGGAGAAAGTCTTGGTGAGGAGGGATTTGCTTTCTGAACAAATTTGAATACGACAGGAGTTCCCGAAACTTCTGTTTTCAGACTGATTTCATAATAGTCTTCGGGAATGAATTTTCGAATTTCTCTTTCCCGATGCACAATCCATTTCAAAGCGACAGACTGAACACGGCCTGCTGAAAGTCCGCTTCTGATATCCCAGAGTTTAGGACTGATCCTGTACCCGATGATTCTGTCCACAAGCCTTCTGGATATTTGAGAATCTACAGTTTCGGATCTGACCTCAGAAATATTCTGTATTGCATTTTTTATTCCTGATTCGGTGATTTCAGTACACCTGACTCTGAAATACTTCCTTCTGCCTAGAAGCCTCTGCAGATGCCAGGCAATTGCCTCTCCTTCTCTGTCAGGGTCAGTTGCCAGATAGACAGAGTCTGATCGGCCCGCTTCTGCTTTTAATTTTTTTATCAGTGCGGATTTTTTAGGAAGCAGTTTCCATTCGGGCAGAAAATCTTTTTCGATATCTATTCCGAATTCGCCTTTAGGAAGGTCTGCCACATGTCCGAAACATGCCGATACGATGAATTCTGAACCTAAAACCTTCTGGAAAGTTTTTATCTTAGAGGGTGATTCTACAATCAGCAGTTTCAATTGAGTCCGTATTCAGTGATTTTCTTTTCTGCATATCTGTCTGTCATTCCCGCTATATAGTCCGATATGATTCTCTCTCTGCTGTCGGTGTTTCTCTCTCTGTAAGATTCAGGAATTTCCGAGAAATTTTTCTGAAAAAAATAGAACAGTTTTTCTATGATTTTTTTTCCGTATTCAGACTTGTTTTTTACTGCAGGATTCTGATAGAGTTTTTCATTCAGAAATTTTTTCATATTCAGAATTTCCTCCTGCATTTTTTCTGAATAATTTATAATTCTTTTTCCATTACGCCAGAGATCCGAAAACTTTTCCACACTCAGTATTTTATGACTGTCTATTTCATCCGATATATTCTGAATCAGATCGGTAACCATAGCATTCATCACACTTCGCAGCGTTTTTCTGATATGAAGTTCTGATCTGTTTTCCTGATCTTTCGGCGAACCCTTTTTCCAGAAAAAATCCCAGAGAGGAATCTCGGAAAGCGCATCTGAAGTCAGGATACCGCTTTCCAGTCCGTCTTCCATATCATGAATATTATATGCGATTTCATCAGAATAATCTACGATCAGTGCCTCGAGACTTGGTCCATTTTCATTTCTGAGAATGAGAAGATCGGAATCCTCATATGCAGATCCATGCTTCAAGAGTCCAATCAGAGTCATTCTGCTTAAATTGAGTCCAGGAAACTCTGAGTATCTGTTCTCCAGTTTCTGCACAATCCGAAGAGACTGTTTATTGTGCTCAAATCCGCCGAATCCTTTCATCAGTTCTGAAAGAATGTCCTGGCCCGCATGACCGAAAGGAGTATGTCCCAGATCATGGCAGAGAGCAATCACTTCAGCCAGATTGTCATTCAGACCGAGAGCAATGCAGGCGGTTCGGGATACACCGACAACTTCCATCGTATGCGTCAGTCTTGTTCTGAACAGATCCCCCTCTGAATTGATGAAAACTTGCGTTTTGTATTCCAGTCTTTTAAATGCTCTGCTGTGATATACTCTGTCTCTGTCCCTGTGCAGAGGAAGTCTGTATGGATGCGGTTCTTCATTAAAAAGCCTTTCTTCAGATTCTCTGTTTGTTACTGCCAGTGGAGAAAGTTTGCTGTCTTCGATTTCGTAAAGTTCTTTCAGAGTTCTCATTCAGGCGATGATTCCTTAAATTGAATTTATTTCAATTCAATTTATTTGAATATGAATTAGATATACCCAGATTTCCAATAGACTACGGACTACGGCCGAAGTTTGTGCTTTCTCCTAAGCCAGGAGCGCAATGCTGAATCAAAAAGAAATGGGATACGCCCCAAAACGAGGTATGATGGAAATAAGTGATACAGTGGTGATGTCTGCTGACAGACCCAGTACTTCAGGATGGTTGCGATTAGTCATCGTTTCAGACACACACAATGTTGACATACCGATCTCTCGTTTTCCTGAAGGGGATTTGTTGATCCATGCAGGAGACCATACAAAGAATGGACTTATTTCTGAGCTTAATGATGCGGCAAACTGGCTGCATTCGTTGGCACAGCGTTACACCTATGGCGTTGTGTCGATTGCAGGAAATCATGATATGCCTCTGGATGCAGAAACATGGCTCCAAGCCGCTCCACTTTCGCAGCCGGAAGAACTATGGAACAGTGAATTGATAAACACAGCAAGGGACTTATTTAATCGCAGCGGCATTGATGAAGTGCCTATACGACTGCTCCAACATTCTGCCGAAGAGATTGCAGGGTTGAAGTTTTTCGGCACTCCATACATTGGTCTGACACCCCGCCGGCAGACGATGACGCTAGACAATCCTCTGCGCTCCGAAGGTTTTTCCCGCGACCATCAGCGTTTGATAGAACTGTATGCGGATATCCCCTCTGGACTGGATGTGCTGATTACACATAGTCCACCACTTGGAATTCTTGATTCCAGTGTGCAATATGGCGGAGTCCTGCGGGAAAAGCCGATCGCAATTGGCAGTATGGCCCTGCGAGATCGTTTATGGGGTATGCACCCATCTGAGCGCCCTCGACTGCATATTTTCGGTCATGAGCATGACTCTAACGGAGTCTTCCGGGATGAAGAACTAGGGATTCTCTTTGTAAACGCAGCCGCTGTAAATGGCGATCAAGGTGTCATTAAGTCAGGAGGTGATTATGCCATGAAGGAAGGTTTTCGCCCTTGGCTCATCGACATTAAGGTGAATTCTCAGGAGTGCTGAGTTTACCTACATTATAATGAGACTTTTACCCCATAGGTGAGAAAATTGGACCCGCAAGGAGGATCAGGTGGACAGAATGTTCCCCAGATTCCTGAACGGTGGTGGATTCTCACAAATACCTTGGGCTGAAAGCTTACTGAAGGAATTCCATAATCGAGCTCAAACATCAGGTAATTTAGGATTGGTCTGGATTCTATATTTTCTGTATTAAGACTTCCTCTGTCCCAGCCTTTTTTTCTGTTTTCTAAAAATGGGTTTTCACTTGCCCAGGAAAGACCTTCCCCAAATGCAAAACTCATAGGTTTCAGCATAATATTCGGAATTCTTGCAACCAGAACGCCACCAAGTTCTGAATGATTCATTTCCCCCTTATGTTTTCCAA
>JBPOJG010000165.1:0-11394 GCA_052033835.1 Spirochaetota bacterium | reverse complement strand
AATCTGCTCAATACACCGCTTCGCTGCTCGACGACCGACTCTCTCATCGGGCAAGCCCACTCTATTCGCTAATCCCTATTCGCTTTCTTTTAAGCAATCTACTCAATCGTAGTTCGTAAGTTCTCATCTGATTTAAAAACAGAGGAAGTTTCGTTTTTAGAAAAAAGTCGCAATCTACTCAATCGTAGTTCGTAAGTTCTCATTATCTTAAATGAAAACTGGTCGATTCATTGTAAATAAGTCGCAATCTACTCAATCGTAGTTCGTAAGTTCTCATATACTAAGTACACTGATAGTAATGGAGCTTATAAAGAGTATGTCGCAATCTACTCAATCGTAGTTCGTAAGTTCTCATAGGCAAAAATCCATACTGTGTTTTCTACCATCCGTTTCAGTCGCAATCTACTCAATCGTAGTTCGTAAGTTCTCATTCTTTCGGAAATGACAGGATTATAAGACTCTTTATGTGGTGGGTCGCAATCTACTCAATCGTAGTTCGTAAGTTCTCATTGTTAAAAAATATTACGGAGGTCGCTGGACATCGGATGCTTGTCGCAATCTACTCAATCGTAGTTCGTAAGTTCTCATAGCAGACTTTTTGGGAATGCTATTGACCAATAAAATCAGCGCTTCCAAGGCTATGATTTTCCTTTTTAGTGTAAGGTGCAAGCTTTTTTCGCATTTTTGAGGTTACACTGAAAAACAGGGGTTTTTAGTCGAATTTGGACGCTAAAACCTTGATTTTACTAGGGGGAAAAGTGTAACCTAGGCCATTTTTGAGGGTTTTTGGGGTTACACTTTTTTAGAAAACATAAACATTCGCTGCTCGACGACGGGCGGTTTCAGTTCTCTCATCAAGAATTTTCCCAGTCCGAAGCTCGTGCTTTTTCCCATATACAGAATCTGATAGGCCTTGAGAAGTGCATGATTTTTGCATGATCCCGGAGATATAATCCATCTTCCCAGGATTCCGTCCTGATTGATCGTTTTATTCTGTCTTGCAGAGTACCGTCTCCACCGCCTGTATTCGGCTTCCAGTTCTTCCACTCCAAAGTTTTCCAGATCAGCCATATCTTCCTCTGCATAGGAACCGTAAAGGGAAGTCATGTTTCTGAATCTTCTCTGGATATTCTGTCGGAAAGTGAGACTGTCCAGATTCCTGATGATTTTTCCCTTCAAAAGAATTCGAAGAGGCGTAATGAACGAAATCAGGTTTCTGCTTTCAGCAGACAGATTCTCCGAAACAGTTTCCCCCAGATCGCGCACAGGAATTCTGTCCATCCGAAAGGATGTCCCATCCAGTGCTTCTTCTCTCGTGTAAAAGTCCTGAACCGACACCAGTTCAAATTTCTTTCTCCCCTTCCCCAGTCCGTTCTCCCCCATAATCTGAAATGAATAGATCAGATACGGAAGAGCTGCTGTATTCTCTCCGAACAGAGTAAACTGAAAATACATAATCTCATTTTTCAGAAAGATAAACTTCAGCGGAGGAAGAATATTGTAAGGATGAGGCGGAGCATCCACTCCCATTCCCTTAGGTGAAATATTTCTGCTTTCAAAAACATTATAATAATGACAGGATGAAGAGACCAGGCATTTTCCGCAGTTCCCGTGAAACATGACACAGGATGCCTTCTTGAATGAATGCCCGAATGCGCCCCGCAGAGTAGACCCAAGCATTGGAGAAAGTTCTGTCTGGTTTTCCGCAGCAAATCCTATCCGGAGCCTGATAAATTTCAGCCTGGACTTCAGCATTGTCGGATCGCTTTTCTCGGAATGTAGAATGGCATATCAGGTCCAGACTGCATAAATTGTCTTTCCGTTCCGGTGCAGAGTTTCCTGCTTGAATTCTTTCTGCATACGCTGTCCTTTGACCATTTTCAGGAATGGAGCATTTCTGAGGGAGAGTTTTTTAATGCTCCGATCAGTGTCCCTGCAAAATCAGAAACTTCACAAAGCGAAAAACAGCCCTCTTCACCACAGTTCCATCCTCCTGCTTCTCATCCACACTCACACGGTCAGAATGAGAGAATACAAAATTAAATCCCTTCTTTTTAAAATAAGAGAAAAATGATGCCATAAAAAATGGACTCCCTACGGGAAAATGCAGATAAATTTCCTCCCCTTTCGCTTTCTTCTTTATATATGAAAGATAATCACAGAATTCTCTCAAGAGTAGTATAATTCCATCATAATCAGAAGGACAATTGAGCAGCCTTTTGTGAAGTTCCGGAGAAAGATCCTGTAAATCCATAGGAACCGGATCCAATTTTTTCGCTTCCTCCTTCTGTTCTTCGGTCAATGAGTGTGCTGTGCAGTTCAGGAACATGGGGTCAGTCGAGGTTCAGAAAGAAGCCCGTTCCATTTTCCCGAATATATTCTTTCAGAACATTGGAAAGCTCAATGGCAATGGTGGATCCGTTTTCTACTGTAAAGGATTTAGAGAAAGGCACTGCCTCCCCTTCGGCAAATGCACTGCTGACTTCGAGCCTTACATTTTTCTTCAGATCATTGGAAATATTCAGCTTCATAGCAAAGTCATTCATCATTACAGTCATAAAATACTTTTCATTGACCTGGTTTTTTAATGACTGAAAAGATTCCTGATTCAGAAATATCCCTGCCTGCACAGATCTATTCTTCCTTATCAGAATGTTCAGCAGACCGGATTCAGGAACAAAGTCCTTCTCTTTATAATATACAATGGGAATATCTACTGTAGAGAACAGATAGGACTCCATATCAATTGTCCTGCAGTTCAAATCCCGCATATTCCTGAAAAACTCCGAAAGAAAAGCCTTGAGTGATTCTTTGTCCTCTTCGCATTTCTGATCTGAACTCACCGGAAATTTCAGTTCAGTCACTGCACGAAGCCCCGCCGCTTTCCCGTCTGCAGCCTTAAGAAGGTCGGATATCCTCACTTCCGAAATAACTGAATACTTGCAGTAAAATCCAATAAACAGAAAGAGAGAAAAAACGAGGGGCTTCTTGAGAAGAGAAGGGAGGGGCTTACTTCTAAATATGATCTCTCGGATAATCATTATTTCATATAACCATAACCAACCGCAGTCTTTGCTCCGATGCCGTGTTCCGTGAGAGCCTTTTTCAGCCAAAGCAGAGTAAGTTCCAGTATGCTTAATTCACTTGATAATTTACTCACCCCTAAAACTTCTTTTATTTCGTCTTCACTGAAAAATGGTTTTTCTTTCTTTGTATCGGAATAAATCAATTTTTCAAAAGCAATTGATTTATTTACTAAACAAATCTTTTTTATGCCAATTATAAATTGAAAATCACAAGGAATTTCTTTCTTATTTCCATTCTTGTCTTCTATCTTATTTTTCACAGTCAGAAAAATGTGCGGCTCAGGATTATAATAGTCCGCTGGCGGTTTTTTTCCTTTCCCATCATAATAGTCTTTATAATGATTATTCATTATGTCCGGTTCTATATGGGGTGCAGAAGTCGGAAATGCATCAAAGAAAATGATATTGCCTTCCTGCTCTTTTCTCACACTTTCGGCTGGACTGCCAAAAATATCACAGAAGAGTTCATTTGACAAAGCCCCTTTTACCTTTTTTTTCTGTCCATTTTCTTCAATTTCGCCATCTTGTTTTTCTACATTATCAAAACAATTCACAATAATCCAGCTTCTTACAACACCTTTGATTGCACTGGCTGGAATATAGGGTATACCGTAGATATGGTGAAGAGTAATAGATGTTTCATATACAGATTCATTGCCTAGTCCTACGATGAGACGCCAGTCAGGAGACATAGAAAACTGCTTAATGTTGGATTCACCAAGCAATGATTTTGCGTTGGAGAGATGGCGTTCATGGATTGAAGTTATTAAATCATCTAGTAACTTTAATTTCGGAAATAAATACGATTTTACAACTTCTTTTTTTTCTTTGTCTAATCGAAAATTATAAAACTTATAGTTTCCTTTATCATCCTTTTGCATAATAGGAATCTTTTGAAGTTGTAATAAAAAATTATCACTATTGCTTATCGAATTATTATCTATTATTGCTTGCTTTGTAAAACCAGGAACTATAAATTCTGGCAAAAGATATTCCTCTTTAGCATTACTTTTATTTGCTCCTTCAGATGTTCCAATTTTTTTTACTGATATAGCGCTAAGTCCCTTTTTCCCTTTTTTATAAGTAACTTCAAATTCAGCATTGTTAACTAACTCCGATTCTTGGATATCTTTTACAGCAGAAAAATGAAAATGTACATTACCGGGTTCTAGTATAAAGAATCCATATTTCTTAACTCTATCATAGAATTTTATTTTTAACTCTTCTCTTTTTTCTTCTTGTTCCATTGATTTTCCTAAATCTTGAAAACTATTAATTGTTTTCTTTTTTTGATTCTGATCCATCTTCTTCTCCTACGAATCTTTTCAACCAAGAAAACAAGGCAAGTGTTTCTAGCGTAGCAAAGCGATACTCATCAAAATTTAAAACCCCTTCATTTGTTAACACCTTCATCAGTTCATCATCATCTTTATCATTATGAAATTTTGAACCAATGAATTGTTGAGGTTCTACTTTTAGCCAATTTCTAATAATACTATAAATACTTTTCCATGCTTTAGCTTCTGCTCTTTCGGGCGATTTCGACTTTATAGATTTAGAGTATGCAAAGGCAACTGATGCACATAGGCCATTATTTTTTACCATCATTGGAAATTTACGAACATTTGTTCTATATTTTGAAGCAATATCTTTATCACTTAAACTTTCATCATTGGCACATTCAAAGGCAAAGTTTGCCCTTTCCCTATCCATTTGTAATCTTTGGTTTAAATTCATATCAGGTCTCCTTGTTTTACTTTTTCATCCCTTCTGCCAATCTCTGCCTCAAGATAAAGTTTTAAACCTCTCTGCAGAATAAGCCCTTTCATTTCAATCCCGGAAAGACCTGCAATCGAAGTAGTTTTCCGTATCGTACAATTTAGCAGTTACTAGCTCTTGTAAATCATACATTGGGATTTTCCTCCCAGATAAATTGAGTTTTTACAATCCCTTTTCCAAGAGTTGCATTTCCACCCACTTGGATTACAGGCTTTAATCCGGCTTTGAAGAAATTGAGAACGAGGTTTTCTTCTTCCTTTCCATTAGACTTTTTGAAAATACCCTTCTTATCTTCCTGTTGAAAAATCGGGCTTGCAAGAACCAATGTATATAATACAGATTCAGCAGGAAGAAATTCTTCTTGAAAAAGATTTTCCGTAGTCCCAGTTTCATTCTTAATTTTGATTCTGGAAATAACTTCTGTTGATAACTGCACAAAATCGGTAAAGACATTGTCTGGAAGAATTGCAAGTTTGTTTTTTAAATCATCAATTCCCAGAAGAATACTCAACTCTTTTGCTAGTGTTGATGTTGAGTCATTTTTCTGTTTTTGATCATTTTTTATTTCAATAGCATACTCTTCCAAAACCAAATGATCCTTTATGCAGAGATGATCTCTATTCGAAACAGTATTTTCTAAACTTTTATAATCAGTCACTGTTATTTTACCAGCAATTTTACAAAACTCACTAATTTCTTTATAAAACTGTTTCAGCACCCTCGGACAAGTAATCCATGCAAACACACCTTTCATGGACTTCACGGGAAACAGCAATATTCTAGCATCAGTAAAGCCTAATGCTCCCGCATGACCATCACTTCCTGCATCTTCAGGACCGAAAGCGAGTGAGATTGCTTCATTAAATCGAGTTAACTTTACTTTTTTTTCTAACTCATGAGCATTTTCGTCCCCTTTTAAATTTAGTGGCAAGAATTCTATAATATTCGGGAATACTGATTGTAATTTACTTTGCATTATATTATCAGTAAAAATATATTCTGTTGGTTGACCTTTGTTTAATTTTTGGGATACTATTCCCTCAAACGCTTCTCTTATCGCTCCCTTTAAACTGGATGCTTCAATCTTAGGAAATCCTGTGTGCCTTTCTCTCTGGATCGGCAGATCGACTACGCCTAATGCATCCCCGCTTCCTGCGTGAAGCGGAGTTTCACAGATTAAAAATAATGGTTTTGCTAGTTTAAACATCTTTGTCCTCTTGACAGATAATTTCTGGTTCGCTTTTGATTACAGTGAACTGAATCATATTTCAATTTCTCCATTATTTGAAGAAGAGATTTCATTTTTACAGGATGAAAGGGATTCTTCATTTTTTGCCACTCTTCTTTTTCGATCCCGGCGGAGTTTTTTGTTTTGCTTTGAGCTGCTTCCTGTATTCCTGCAGAAGCTCCATTCTGAGCATCGGATTTGATTCCTTTATAAATGAAAACAGTATCTCATCTTTTCTGTCAGCACTCATTCCGGAAATCCACTGTTTCAGCTTTTTGTCATTCTCAAGATCAGAAATCACTGGTCCGCTTTTCTTTGCGGCCGCTTCAATTTTTTTCTCATCCAGTCGGAGAAATTCAGCAAAACTGGACAAGACAGGTGTAAGTTTTCCGAGCCCAGATGGAACTTCCAGTTCAACTGTTTTTCTTTTCTTTGGCTCCAATTCTTCCGATTTTAAATAGGCCAGATACAATGACCGATAATCACCGGCTAAAATATCATTCCGCAATGAAATAAAAGATGCAAGCTGCGGGAATTCCTCTTCATAGTCTTTATCTGCAAAATCCTCATCATCACTGTAAAAATATATTACTATATAGTCTTTCGTTTCTTTTAAAAACATGACTCTGCTTGAAATAAAGTATTGCTTAATCTCTTTGACATTTATACTCTTTTTCGGAAATCTAAATCCCAGTGCGTAAGAACCGAAATCTGAATAATAATAGTAAGCGTCAAAGTATTTTTCTAGCATTTTTATTGGGTCTGCTTTCAAATCTCCATAATCATAATGATTTATAAAACTGGATGCTGTAATCCTTGCACGGGTAGATATAGCCCGTAATTCCTGCATTTCTTTAGCAGTCAGTGTTTTGTCAATTGCTCTGAATTCGTAGTACTGGTATTCGCTCATTGGATGACTCGTCAATTTTTATTGGGACAGGATTAACGGGATTTTCAGGATTCACAATATAGGATTTTTTATTTACTATTCGTAAATTATGCGAATCTTGTGAATCCTGTATGAATTTGTTTGTTAGAATTAATGGTTTCATTTTAGTAGGTCTTCAAGTTTGGTTTTAATTTCATCAATGAACCAGACTTTTAAATTCGCTCTATCCGCCGCACTAATTGCATCACAGCTATTCTCAAAAGGAAATTCCTTTTTATACTGTTTTAACAAAGGAGTGATTAAAATAGGCAATCCATAAACTCCAGAAATTGCATAGGTGGAATATTTTGTACTTTTGGCAACATCACCATCCATTACTCCACTTTTACATTCAAAGTTTATAACCTTTCCTGTTTTCGTTAAAATGATTATATCGAATTCATCAATTTGGGAACCATCCGCATAAGACCTAAGACTTGCATAGATTTGCTGAACTTTTGTATGAAAATTTTTATATAAAACATAAAATACCATTTTTTCAAGTATATATCCGAATGGGTATTCTGCTTTAGAGTTTTTATAAGCATCTAGATAAGATTTATCCGTTAATCCTAATATATTAAATATTTCTTCCCAACATTTGTTTTTATCAATAGTCTGATCCTTTTCATCTTTCTTTTTATTAAGCAATACTAAATTTTTTCTAAAATCTTTAGAACCGATATATTGCTTATAAAAAGTATCAGCCCAAAAATTTTGTTCATTAGTATCAATAGTAACATTTGAATTAAAAGTACTTTGCGGTTTATAGCCCATAAGTTTCAAAGCAGTTTCTAGATTTGCTTCTTTAGGTAATTGGTAACCTAAATCGCGTTCAACATTATTTATTCTCAATGTTAGTTTACCTGTATTCCCTTCTAAATACGCAACATAGTCGTCAGGTCTATTTTTGACATATTCCAAAACTGCTAATACGAATGGGCGCTGTCCTCCGGTTAAGTTCCAAAATACTTTTTTGCCTTCTAATTCTTTTCTAAATTGACCAATAGTTTTACTAACATTTAGATATTCATTTTGATAAATTTTAATTTCATTGATATCGGAAATTAGTCCTGAGAGATGTCTATCCCACTCTTCATTATCCTCTACTTTCTTTGTCAAATTTGCATCGTTGCAAAGTGTGACAGAGTAAAGTTCTTTAAAACTAAACATTTTAATGGGGATATAGTTTATCATCTGATTTAGAGTGGATGCAAAAACACAAGTATATTCCTTTAAAATACCACTCAATTCCATTTCTTTTTTTTCCTTACTTACGTTTGGCAGTGCCATAATTTTAATCCTCTTTTAGTGGAATAATATAAAATTTCCCGAACCCATTAGAATTATGTAATTTTATTATACTTTGGATTTTTTCTTTCAGCTCCAAACAAGTCCCGCTTTCAGCATACATCAGATATACCGAACCTGCCGGAACTGCTTTTCGCATAGGTTTGGGTTTTCCTGCCTGGACATCAAATCCGCCTATTGATAGGAATTTTCCAATACAGGCACTAATCAATTTATATCCTTCTACTGTTTTTAATTCAGTAATCCCGTTCCCACTCTCCCAGAATGTGGGGCTTTGGATGTAAATCTTGAGATATTTTGCAGATTCGAATTGATTGATCTTATCTAAACTATTTTTAAGAATCTCTGGCAATCCTATTAATTCTTGGTGACTTGCGGTTTTACCCTCTCCTCCCAACTTGAGTATGCCATCTCCAACAGCTTTATCAGTTTCAAGTTCGACTAAGTAACCCCAATCTCCTATCAATTCAATCATTTCAACCCTGAATAACTGGCCTTCTTCAGAACTGCGTGACTGATTGTTTCTACCAATACCTATTTTAGGCGACTTGGTAGAAACATCATTTATTTTATATACAGTGCAACGTTCGTTTCTTTCATAGTAACTATCAGCAAAATCATCAATAGATATAAACAAATTTCCTGATGAGTCAACATTTTCATCAGTATCCGGCACAACAATCCCTTCTATTTCTCCTTTTGTGATATTAGAATTTGGAGTCCCTTCATACTTTTCTATATTAAAATACCCTAATTTTTTTTTATTGTAAAATAAATCAAGCGGTGCTGGAATAAGAATTCTATTTAATCTACTATTGTATAAATAAGTATTATTTATTCGTACCGTATCTTTTTCATTATATTTTAATTGATTATTACTTATTAAAGCAGTGAAGATGGCTCCCCAGAATACGGAAGGGTAAGGTACAATTATAGAAGATTCCGCCCAGGTTTCGTCTCCCATATTGAACGGTTTTCCGTCTCTGAAAAATAATGTATCTAATGCTTCTATTTGAATGACCGGCATAATTATGCTGCCTCCTGATCTTTCGGGTTAAAATAACAATCTACCATTGCCCAGATTGCCTCTTCCCAGGAATTTGTGTCTTGTACAAAGGGAGCCAGTCTGATAATAAATTCTTTTCTCAGTTCACCTGTGCGAAGTTTTTCTAGGCGAAGTTTCGGCAGGTTCTCTTTTACCTCTTCAAAGGGGTACTTTATCAAATCAGGAAAACTGGCATATTCAATTATGCGGCGGAGTTCGTAATCCGGTCCCCAATTTTCCAGCCCGTCCCAAAAGTATTTATGGAATCGTTTTTGCATGATTTAATAAATCCTTCATCAATTTGTTTTCAAATTCTTTGAATTCGGTCAGTGAAATTTCTTTTATCATAAAAACATCTCCCCGCAAATTCCCGTCCACAAGGGCCAAGAACATTCCTTCATAATTCAATGGAATCATTTTGGTCTCAGCCCATTTTACCACATCTTTCAAGTCATATTCTTTCAGCAAAAAAAATAAATCAAAATAATCTTTGTATGTCTTCCTGCCCTGAATAGCAGTAATCTTATTTGTAACGATATTACCTTTCGTATCAAGAAGGATAGCATCTTTTTTTATTCTATCACCAATTACCGGAGTGACATCATAGATAAATTCAATTTTTAATTCCTGATTATTCTTATAGACTAGCAGTCTCTTAAAATACTCCGCATTAACGGATACTTCAACCTTGTACTTTTCATAAATTTTTTTCAATATGACAGTAAACTCTGCTTCGAAATCTTCTTTCCTAAATGTATCTCCCATAAAGAAAAAGTCCAGATCTTCGGAATATCTATGTTGATAGTAAAATCTAGAAAGACACGTCCCCCCGGTCAGATAGAATTTATCCGATTGCAAAAGTGTAAATATCTCATCCTGCATGGGATAGAGGATATTTTCGTAAAATTCGGTCTGTTCGGGAGTGGCGAGTTTAAGCATGGGGGGTTTCTCCTGAAGCAATATGTATCGGAATTGATATTTCTTTAACCTTTTCCATAAAAGCATTTATAAGTTTGGGATTTACCGAGCTTTTTTGAAATTTTTTCTTAGCATTGCCTATTTTTGGATTTTTGCTTTCAAATAAAATTTTGTCATCCGGTGGTATGAGTAAACCTTTAAAATATACGAGTGTCCAGTGTAGATTTTTATTGAACCTTGTAACAGAAATAATGATCGGCGAAGCTTTTCTAGAATGATTTACTAAGTTAAGCTGATTATCATTTCTTACATTAATTGGTAAACCAAAGGCGGCTTTTTGATCCAGCGTAAAAATAGTAAATTTATTGTCTATAGAATTCGTGCGAGTACTTGATAGAAGCAATTCTATTTCTCCTAAAGATTGGCTCCATTTCTTTTCAGGTTTTTTACTGACACACACACTAGAGTTATGAAGATTGCTATACGTATTGCATAGGATATTCTTATTCTGCGAAATACTATTTTTTGATATAATTGCTTCTATGTTTCTTTTCAAAAATTCTTCAATTTTTTCATCCACCTTTGGAATAAAATAAAGGCCTTCCGTTTTATTTTCTTTGTCTAAAATGGACTTTACAGCAAATGCACCTGCTCCACGCCTTGCCCTTGCACCAAGTCCGCCAAATATAGAAAGCAACCAAAATGAAGATATGGCATTCATTAAATTTTTTTCATTTAAGGATTGAAAAATTATTTTGAACTCTTTTTTTTCAATTCCCTTTTTACTCTGATTCTGATTAACTAAGGAATAAAACAAGTAATTATTTTCTTCGATTTTAGGACGCTCGACACTATTTTTTTCCTCTTGAATAACTCTCACAATTACTTTGCTCCTACCACCCGTACTGCCAAAAATCTCGCTCTCTTTTTTTTGAAGCTCATCATAATCCCATTTCCCATCTTTCTTCTCCACCAAATGTCCATTCATTGCCCGCCACCAGAAGCGGAGAGCACCTTTGATGGAAGGTGCGCGAAGTTCGCAGTCATTCGGGTCAGCATTTCCCATAAAGAGAGGTGTAATGAGTTCGCATTCAAAAGT
>JBPOJG010000375.1:0-14967 GCA_052033835.1 Spirochaetota bacterium | reverse complement strand
GAAAACCGGTGGAGGAATCAAAAGCAATGCCTGTCTTGTTCTGACTTTCATAGATCGCTAAAAATTTCAGTATTCTAAGATTTCGATTTCCAGTTTCTCCGCCGGTCGGGGCGATAATCAGAAGTTCTCCTTTGGAAGTTCTTTCAATTTTCAGTTCAGGATTGTACACACAGAAATTGTAGAGACGAATATCATCCATCACCGGATAGTCAGGTATTCTGAGAGGCAGTGCATTCATGTCTTTACTTTGACTGAGAATAGGAAGCTGTCAACCCTTCTTTTTCTTTTTTGCTGAGTTCTCCTGAACTCGAAAAAGCACAATTTTCCGGATCAGTTCCATCGGCAGAGGTTCATCCAGCGGAAACTGAACTGCTCCTTTTGAGTTTTTGTATTTGGAGATTTCCTTTTTGAATTTTGCAATTCCGCTTGATGATGGATAAAAACCGATATGTTTTTCATAGCCTGCATACCATACTAAAATACCGTTCAAAGCAAAACAGGGCATATTATAGCTGATCTTTTCTTCTGCATTCGGTACTGTCTTCCGTATTTCTTTTCTAATGTCTTTTAATTTTTTTTGGATATGATTCTGAAATACTGCCAGATATTCGTCCACTGTCGAAAACTTTTTCTTTTCAGAGGAATCTTTTTCCGATCCTGAAGTTTTCAGTTCAAGTTTTATGTATGGATGGGTTTTGATAATATCAAGTATTGTATCAAAAAGAGTTTCCCCCTGTCCCTTTTCAACTAGCTTCAGTCTTTTTCTCAGGTTCGGCAGATTGGAAGGATGACATTTTTTCATTATATTATGTAAATATTTAATGGTTTCCTTATGTCCCAGTTTTTCTCTGCTTATATCGGAATCATTCCAGACAATCAGAAGCTTTTCTCCTGAACCGTGCACACCGAAACCGCCTCTCAGAACATCATTGAATGCATCCAGATTTCTTCCAATCTTCCATCCTAAATCGAATGTCAGTTTATTTTCCACTTCATCATAAAAGGACTTCAGGTTTTTGATGATCTTTCCTTCTAAAACTGCAGTTTTCATATTTACTCTCCACTCCTGCTTTTTCTTCACTTAATATTTTTTTGGACGGTTGCTAAATTGGTCAAGAAACAATTTCCAATTGACAGTTTCTGTATACAGAGCAGTCTAATCCCCGCTTTTTCTCATATTCCGTGATAAGACCAATTGACTTTCAGTCAATCCTGTACTGATCCTGTTATAATCTCATTAGAAATCTAGTTACTAGATTACAGTCCGGCTGTATCAAATCCCATTATATTTTGTCCTCAGCAGTGAAAAGACTTTTGAATATTCTGGATACTTACTTGAATATCGGACAGTGACAGTCTCTCCTGAATACTGCAATTCGAAGTCCGTCCGGTGAAAATACCATCCTTTTCACTTCTTTAAATCCCTCACCGGAAAAAACAGGGGACTCCATAGAAGAAAGCTTCAGCAGATAAAACTCTTGACTGCCCTCTTGGCAGAATCGAAACTGCCTATTATGAAGAGACTGCCTTTGGGCATTCAGACCTTTGCCAAACTCATCCAGGAAGATCATTATTATGTGGATAAGACTGAATTTGTATATAAATTAGCAAATATCGGTACCTACTTTTTTCTCAGCCGTCCCAGACGATTCGGGAAAAGTTCTTTTCTGGACACAATTCAGGAAGCGTATCAAGGAAATGAAGTTCTGTTCAAGGGTCTGTTCCTGGAAAAGAACTGGGACTGGTCAAAGAAATATCCTGTCATTAAAATCAGTTTCGGGAGCGGAGAGGCCACAAACTTAGGCTGTATTGATATGGCAGTATTACTGAACGGGAGATGTTTTATAATGGAATTTAAAGTAAATGAAATGACACCCGAAGGCAGAGCATTAAAACAGCTGAAGGAAAAAAAATACCATGAAAAATATGCGGATTATGAAAGTCAGTATCTGAATTCCTGCACGGTGAAAGAAATTTATCTGATCGGAGTCGAATTCAATAAGACCGACAGAAATATTACGAATTTTGAATATTTGAGAGTTTAAAACACAGTGGATCATATCAGTTATCCAAAAATTTCAGACAATTTTCAGGAAGTTCCTGCCCGCGTTCAATGGATTGCATCGGAGAAAATTCACGGTGCAAATATGGTCATTGGAACTGACGGGAAAACTGTGCGGATAGGAAAAAGAAAGGAATGGCTGGGAGACGGTGATTCTTTTTTTGGATGGCAGATTCTCCGAAATTCTCTGGAACATTCTGCTCTTTCTATTTTCAGTGCACTGAAAAGTATACAGCACTTATATTTGTACGGTGAGATTTTCGGGGGAAGTTATCCTCATCCTGATGTAAAGAATATTCCCTCCATCACTGCTGTCCAGACAGGGATTTGGTATTCTCCTGATATCCGTTTTGCACTGTTTGATATTCTGGCTGTCAAAAACGGAGAACAGTTTTTTCTCAGTTTTTCAGAAATGGAAAATCTGGCTTCAGAAATCGGAATGCTCACTGTTCCCAAAATTGCTCTCGGAAATCTGAATGAGCTTCAGTCACTTCCTGTCAGATACCCAAGCAGAATACCCGCAGTCCTCGGACTTCCTGCAATACAGGATAATTATGCGGAAGGATTTGTTCTGAAACCGGATGCAGAAATGAAAGTCTCTGAAAGACCGATCCTGAAAGTTAAGATCCCTGAATTTCAGGAAAATCGATTTGATGAAAGTATGTCATTCAATAAAGATGCAATGCCTTCCTTCAATGAACTGATTCTCATCCTGCAGCAGATGATCAATCCGGCAAGACTGGCCAGTGCAAAATCCAAGGTTGGAGAAAATCTTTCCGCAATCATAGAAGAGACAGTCCTGGATGTGATGATCGATTTGGAAGGAGTTTTTCCCTTACGTATGCAGTCAGTAGATTCAGATGAGGAAATAAAGCTGAAAGCCGAAATCATAAAGCTTATTAATTCACCTTACGCAAATGAGATATGATATATGGAATCTGTAATTTCATGAATGCATTAGGAAAATCGAATAGACTAGTAAAAACGGGGTTTGGGGCAGCGGCTTCCAAACTTGCGTAGCCCCAAGAAATGCCGCCGACAGGCTCCCTGCGTCTTTAACTCACCTACGCACGAAGTGTGTAGGTGAGTTATTAATGAGCTGTTACACTGAGCAGTCAGCTATTTCTGTTCCTGATAAACTTGAATAGAAAAATCAGAAAAAATATGACTGCCGCGTAAGGCAGAAGAAAGAGAAAGACCGGCACAATTGTTCTCAGGCTGAAATTCAAAGCAGCACCTGCGTCTTCTGCACCGAGAGCGAGAGAACTGAACAGATCCATTGTCCTGCTGATTCCAATATGTATTTCTGAATATACAATTCCGTCTATAACTGCCGGATCCGACCGCCCTTTGTCTGATGACTGAAGTCTCGCATACAGAGTCATGGAATCAACCTGATATCTGCTCTTCAGCCAATCGATCATATTCAGAAACTGATCCGAAGGAATCTTCACTGTCATTGAACCGGAAGAATTAATCCTAGAACTTCCATCCCAGCTCTCATGAACAATATGCGCCTTGTATGTCGGGAGAACTTCATAAATTTCCTTACGAAGACTTTCCGGCTTTTCATTTTTGATATGCAGGTATGCATTCTTGACTGCATCATCCCTGTTCAGCAGGTTTTCATCCGGTTTGGAAGAGCTGCTTTTTTGACAGCTGAGAAAGATAAAGCAAAGGATTGTAGTAAGGCGGAATAACGTTTTCATAAATCACTCCCTGAATTCAGGCCACATTATCAGACTGTCTGAACGGAATCGAGAAGATAATTTTTCTTATTTTCTTTACAGACAGAACCGTAAATCTGATATGTAATCTAAACATCAAGGAAATGAAATGAATTTATTTATACCGCCAAAATTTAATCCTCTGACTGCCTGGCTTTTTGACCTGACTCTGCCAGGTATTCTTAAAATGTACCAAAATATAGAAGATATCATTATTACTGAAGAAGATAAGAAAATGCTCCGTTCGCTGGAAAAGGAGAGAATGGTCTTTTTTACAAACCATCCGAGCCAGTCAGAACCTTTAATTTCCTACCATATCGCAAATCTGATGGGAAGCCGATTCAATTTCGTAGCCACTCGCAGAGCCTTCGATGAACTGAACGGTTTTCTCGGAAAACTGTATCAGGGGCTTGGCTGTTTTTCCATTGTTCCAGGAATTGCAGACAGGGAATCTTTTAAAATGTCCAGATCGGTACTCGCAAAACAGGGCGGAAAACTCGTTCTGTTTCCGGAAGGTGAACCGATGTGCGGGGAAAATGACAGCCTGATGCCTTTCCAGCGCGGACTGGCACAGCTGAGTTTCTGGGGAATGGATGATGCACTGAAGGAAGATAAAAATGCAGACATTTCAGTTCTTCCCGGATTTATAAAGTACATTATTAAAGCCGATGAAAAGATGATACTGGACGATCTGTTCAGATCCATCGGAAAGATAGAAAATAAGCTTGGAGTGGATTCCGGAGACAGGAATCTTCTTCGCAGATTTTTGATGGTGGGAAGAGTTCTTCTGGAAAACGCAGAAAAAGAATACGGCATTCAGAACGAACCGAATGCTGATTACAATTACAGAACAGGAAAACTGCGTCATACAATGCTCAATAATATCGCTGATAAACTGGGTCTTGAAAATTTTGACAGAGAGGCGGATGCGATTCAGAAGCTCAGGTTCCTCTTTGCCATTATTGAACTCATTGAACTGAAATACCCAAGTCCCAAGATCCCCAAAATCAGTCATGAACTTCTGGAATGGGCAAAAATAGAGTGCGTGAAGACCTATGATTTAATTGTAATTAAAAGAGATTATCTTTTATCCCGTCCTACACCGGAAAGATTTTATGAATATCTGAACAGATACGAGTCAATGACAATGGGCAGACCGTTTCACGCACTTGGGGGCGGACCTTCTCATCTTCCTAGAAAAGCAATTGTCAGTTTTGCAAAACCGTTTAAACTTTCAGAATATTATTCCGTGTATAAACAGGACAAGGACAAAGGTCTCGATACACTGATGGAAAGACTTCACGACGATATGCAGAGGTTATTAAATCATTCACTTGACTACAGCAGGAATATTATAGAACCTTATGATATTGAAAATGTGAGGACTCATGATTTTCATTGAAGGTGAGGTTTCGAAACCGCACCTTCTTCTTTCACAGAGAATAGCTGTAATGAAAAAAAGATACATCCTTTTCCCAGCCGAGTTTTTCATAAAGTTTCTGTGCAGTATGATTTGATACTCCGGTTGAAAGAACCAGTCTGACTGCATTTTCTGATCTGGCATATTCGGCTGATTTCTGAATCAGCAGTTCTCCTGCACCTCTTTTTCTGAACCTTTCCTGCACAAATAAATCATTCAGAACAAAGATTTTACGGATGGACACTGAGGAAAAACTGGGATACAATTGCACGAATCCAGCAATATCCTTCCCTTCCTTTGCAATGAAAATGACTGATTCATTTTTTTGTATTCTTTCTGAGAGGAAGTTTTCGGCACCTTTAGGATCAGAATCCTTTCCATAAAACATCCTATACGCATCAAATAGAGGGATTAATGCTGGAAGATCTGAAATTGAGGCCTGCTCGATGGAAAAATTCTTATTCTGAGAGAATGTATTCATATCTTTCTGAATAATTTCGGGAACCCCAGTTTCAACAGAAAAACTTGTTCGACCTGTTTGTCAGAAAGCAAAAGAAAAAAATCAGGACTTTACAAATTTTACGCAATTTAAAAAGCGTCCAAAGCCGAACTTTTTGAAGGAAAAAAACAGGAAGCGTGCTCGGTACGGGGTTTTTAGTTGAAACTTCGTACTAATCCGAAAAACTTGACTAAAAATGTTTAAATTTATCCTCAATTTATTTCGCAAAAAGCCTGCTTCAGCTGAAGACATGCTCCAGTTTCCCGAAGGGAAAAGATATTACAAAGAAACTCACAATCTTCGTAAGAATATGATGGACGATGACGCCATCAAGATTATCTACAGACTCAATAAATTTGGTCACAAAGCTTTCCTCGTAGGAGGATGCATTAGAGATCTTCTTTTAGGCAGAAAACCCAAAGACTTCGACATCGTTACAAGTGCAACACCGAACCAGATTCGCAACATATTCAACAACTGCAGAATCATTGGAAAAAGATTCAAAATTGTGCATGTGATATTCAAAGGCAAGGTCATTGAAGTTTCCACTTTCCGTTCTCTTCCCGATCACAGACTCGAGCCGACTGTCAAAAAGACTGACGGAAAAGACAAAGATTATCTTCTGAAAAAAGACAACAACTACGGAACTCCGAAAGAGGACGTAGCGAGAAGAGACTTCACTGTCAATTCACTGTACTATGATCCTAGAAATGAATCTCTGATTGATTTTGTAGGCGGATATGAAGATGTCAAAAACAAGATCGTCCGAGTTGTAGGTGATCCTGAGATTTCTTTCAAAGAAGATCCAGTCAGAATGCTTCGAGCTGTCAAGATCTGTGTGATGCACGGAATGCAGATTGAAAAGAAGACAAAGGCTGCAATCAAGAACAACAGATTTGAGATGGAGAAAGCATCTCCTTCCAGAATGCTCGAAGAATACAATAAGATCATCCGTACCTGGGATTCTGCAAATATTCTGAAAGGGCTTGCTGACAACTTTCTTCTGGAAGTTCTTTTCAAGGATGCTCTTTCCATTACGATGAAGAATGCTCGCTGGAGAGAAGAATTTCTGAATCTTCCGATCGGAAAAAGACTGCAGATTGCTGACAGAAAACTGAAAGAGAGAGAAGATATTCCGAATGTGGTTTTTTATGCGCTTCTGTTTTCTGAGGTTGTAGAGGAAGCACTTTCCAAGGAAAAAGGAAATAAGATTCCAGTCATCAAGCAGACTCTGGATTCCATCACCAGAAAAATGGAACTTCCTAAAAGAGAAAAAGACATATTGGTGAAGATTTATGCCAGCCAGAAAAGATTTCTCCGCAAGGAAGAAGACAAAAACAATCACAATGAATCCTTCAAGACAAAGGATTTCTTCTACGAATCATTTATCTATTTCAAGATAAATGCGGAAGCAAACAACGACGAAGAAGCAATTCAGACTGCACTGTACTGGGAAATTTCCAGCAGGATGAAGGCTAGACAGGACGAAAAGAAAGCCGGTGAGGAAAAGAAAAAAGGTCCGCATCAGAACAATTTCAACAATGGAAAGAACAATAAGAATTTCCCGAAAGATAAAAATCGTCCTCATCATCACCAGAAAGAAAACAAGACTGTAGAAAAGAAGGATGATGTAAAAGAAGAAAATCCTGTTCAGAAAGAAGAAATCGAATCTAAGCAGACTGCGGA
Source organism: Spirochaetota bacterium (assembly GCA_052033835.1). GTDB lineage: Bacteria > Spirochaetota > Leptospiria > Leptospirales > Leptospiraceae > DAORDI01. The sequence continues at coordinate 7,573 of JBPOJG010000375.1, read as the reverse complement.
AAACAACGGCGAGTCAAAGCATATTCACAAACCTAGAAACAAACATGAGAGGAAGAAATTCCCTTATAAGAAACCGGAAGAGAATTCTGAAAATTCTGCTGTTCAGGACAAGGAAATCGTTTCTGAATCTGCTGCTGTTCAATCTGAGGGACAGTCTGTCACTGAAGAAAAAACAGAAGAAGGTGCTGCAGCTAAGGCCAAGAAGTTCCATAAAAAGAACAGATACAAAAGATTCAGAAAGAATAAATTCAACAAAAATACGAACAACCCAAACCAGGGGGGCGGAGAAAAACCTCAGTCAAATCATTCCTCTGAAGGCGGAGGAGGCTCAGCGTAAGCTGAGTTTTCCATCCAACGGTCGACCCCGGCCGAGTCCACGCGCGGTTGGTGAGCGAAGCCGAACCACACCGCTCAGTAAGCCGTTTTTTATACAATCCTGAATTGAAATATTTTATTTTGTGCGATTTGATATCGCTGCAATAATTCATCTTAGATACTGATTTCGCTTCGCTATTGATCTAATGCATTTTGTTCATTTTGAGATTAGTATGAAACTTAAGCTTTTACACAACCCCAGAGCGGTATTGTGCTGGAAGAAAAATAATGAAGAAATATATCAGATTGCATAAAACTGTCGGACAGCAGCTTCCATTAAAATAAAAGGAGAATTCAAATGATAAAGAAAAGAAAACTGGGAAAAAACGGTCCTGAAGTATCCGAACTGGGACTCGGCTGTATGGGAATGTCTGAGTTTTACGGTGAAAGAAATGATGAAGAATCAATTGCGACCATACACAGAGCATTGGAACTTGGAATGAATTTTCTGGATACTGCAGATATGTATGGGATAGGAGATAATGAAGAACTCCTGAACAGAGCAATAAAAGACAGAAGAGACCAAGTGTTCCTTGCAACAAAGTTTGGAAATGTCAGAGGAAAAGACGGTTCATTTCTGGGTGTAAACGGAAAACCTGATTATGTGAAACAGTCCTGTGAAGCGAGCCTGAAAAGACTGGGAGTAGAGTATATAGATCTTTATTATCAGCACAGAGTGGATACTGAAACTCCTATTGAAGAGACAGTCGGAGCGATGGTGCGTCTGATTGAAGAAGGAAAGGTGCGTTATATTGGACTTTCCGAAGCAGCTCCTGCAACAATCAAGAAAGCAGAAATGGTTCATCATATCACAGCACTTCAGACAGAATATTCGCTTTGGAGCAGAGATCCTGAAACAGAAATTCTTTCCATCTGTGAAGGACTTGGCATTGGATTTGTTGCATACAGTCCTCTGGGCCGAGGATTTCTGACTGGAGCATTTCAGAAATCAGAGGACATACCAAATGATTACAGAAAAAATTCTCCCCGATTCCAAAAAGAGAATTTTGAATCGAATCTGAACATAGTGGAAAAACTGCAGGAACTCGCAAGGGAAAAAAACTGTACTCCGTCTCAGCTTGCACTGGCTTGGGTGCTTGCTCAGGGAAAATATATTATTCCAATTGCGGGAACAAAAAGAAGAAAGTATCTTGAGGAAAACATCAGTGCGTCTGAAATCCAGTTGAGTATGGAAGATTTAGAAAGAATCGATCAGCTGATTCCTAGAGGCTCAGCCAAAGGACTTCGTTACCCCGAGCAGTCAATGAAAGCCCTGAATAGATAAACATTCCTGCTGAGTTCAAAATAGACAAAGGGAGATTGAATCAATAAGATGATGCTCTGCAAACCTTGTTCCTTTCGACTCCGCTCAGGGAACGGGCTTGCGCAAACGCTCAACTTTCAGACGGAGTCCAAAACAAACAAAAAAATAACCAAACCAAATCAGTTCTCTGTGCCTCCGCGTCTTTAGCGCGAATCTTATTTTTTATGCTTTTACACAGCCCTGAGTAATTAATAGTGAATCGGATCTTTGACTGAAAAACTGTTCAGCTTTTTGGAATAAGAAATTCTCTGAACAGCAAAACTGTCCTTTTGGAGATCAATGATATGAAAACCGCACAGGTGGCTTTTGTCTGTATCTCTTGTGGAAGATGCAGCATTGGATATCAGGAAAGGGATTTCTGAGTCTTTTTTTCTGATCCAGTTTGTATGAACATGTCCGTGAAAATAGGCAATGGGAGGATTTTTTTTGATCTCAGTCAAAAACTCTTCTCTGTTTAAAAGTTTATGATAAACGGATTCCTGTTTTTCCGGAGGGTTCCAGATTGGATGATGAGCTGTCAGTATATAGGGTTCATTTAACGATTTTATATATTCTGAATATTTCTTCAAAGCGAAGGAACTGATTTCACCGGATGCGTCCACCATACCTCGAGGAGAATTGGAATCCATTCCAATGACTGTGATTCCGCCGATTTTCGCGGTCCTCAGATAATCCGGCTGAGAACCTGGAACAGGAGTTCCTGCAAATTCTTCAAAATGTCTGAAAAATAAATCTGTCGGAGAAACGGAATCGGGAACATATCTGTCATGGTTTCCGGGAATGACAAATGCTTTATTATTCAGAACAGGAGACAGAATCCTTCTGGCTTCGGAAAATTCAAAATCATGGCCTACATTTGTAATGTCACCGGAAATGATCAGAAGATCGTACTGCTCATTTCTGATTTTCTCGACCATCATTTCTGCAGCTTCCAAAGGATGGAGCTTTTTTCTGCGGAGTACGAAATTCAGATATCCGATCAGTCTTTTACTGAATCCAAGTCTGCCGATGGAAATGGCGACTGGAAAGTGCAGATCAGAAATATGAATGATTTTCATAAATGGCTCAGAATGCCGAGTATCTGATGTCTTTGGACTGTTGACCCTTCAGAGACCAAAATTTCCTCCAGGGTGCCGTCATAGGGCGATTCCATAGGGAATGCGGCCTTGTCTGTGACCAGTTCCAGTATCTCCTGACCTGATTGTACGGATTCACCTTTCCTGACATACCATTTTACCAGTTCAATTTTTTCACTGTCACCTAGATCAGGCGTTTTTAGTTCTAAAATTTTTTTCGAGGACATAAAATATATAATTTCCTGCTTGCCAAGAATCTCATCTGTGATATTTTTACAGGAAACAAAATTTGCTGCAATGAGCACAACTAGAAAAACTGCTGCAGTCATTTTTTTGAGTACAGAAGGATTCCGGTGACCGAAATTTTATGACAACTGAACCAATGAAACTTAAAAGTGCTGAAATTAGAGAAAAAATGGGGGAGATAGTACAAAGGAACTACCTTCATTTTGAACTGAAAGGACTTACAAAGGGAACCAGGGATATCATTTCTGACGCAGTGAACGGGATTATGGACAGAGTAGGAGCAAATCCATTGAACACATTTCATCTTTTCAGTGGATTGATGGAAGCTCTCTTAAATGCTGTCAAAGGAAATATTCGTTATACCATTTTTAAAAAAGAGATCAAGGCTAGACTTTTTGATGTAGAACCTTCCAATCAGGATGTAGAGCAGCTTCTGGAAATCATTCTGAACACAAGTCCTCTCAGAGATGCAATCCAAAGATACATCGTCCCTGACAAAATCAAAAGAGACGTTTTGAATATTCTGACTTGGGAAGAAAAAATCAGAGTGAGAAAACTGGAACTGAGAAAAGATGAAAGAGTTCTTCTGCAGTCCATCCGTGATGAAATCAAAAAAGATGAAAGAAAAATCTCACTGAAAATCAGAGTAGACAAGGATATGATTTCCATCCGTCTTCGAAACGATTCTCCGATTATGGACATCGATATGGAAAGAATCCGCGAATCCAGAGAAAAACACTACCATCTTTATCTGGAAGGAAAGTCATCTGATTTCTTCCGTCCTGAGTTTCTGGATGAAAAGGAAAGTGCCGGTTTCGGTATTGCAATGATCGATGAAGGTTATTACAATATGAAACTGAACCCAATGGAATACTTTACATATATCCAGGGTCAGCATGCCACAACTGTATATATGAATTATCCCATTGAAGCACTTTGTTCAATGGATTTTTAGAGGAAATCAGATTATCTGAACCCGGAAAGACGGTGGTACAAAACAGCTTTTAAAGCATTTATTTCTATCGGTTTGACAAGATAGTCATCCATTCCGCATTCGAAGCATCTGTTTTTTTCCTCAGACATTGCATTTGCAGTAAGTGCTATAATAGGGATTCTTTTTTCTGATGATTTTCTCATCTCCCGGCAGGCCTCATATCCGTCCATTATCGGCATCTGAATATCCAAAATTACTAAATCAGGATGCTTTGAACAAAACAGTTCCAGTGCTTGCTTCCCGTCAGAGGCCTCCAGTATTTCTGCCTTTGGGAAAATTTTCAGCACAAATTTCTCTGCCAGGTTTAGGTTAATTTTATTGTCATCCGCAATCAGTATGACTGGATAAATATTTTCAGGAAAAGGAACTACGGTATAATTATTTTTAACTAAAAGTTCATCTTCATTATGAAGCTGCATCAGTAAGGAAAAATAAAATTCAGATCCTTTGCCTTTTTCGCTCTCTAAGTGAAGTTTTCCCCCCATTTTCTGAATGAGCCTGCTGCAGATTGCCAGTCCAAGTCCTGAACCGCCGTACTTTCTTGTCGTGGAAGTGTCTGCCTGAGAAAAAGCCTGAAAAAGCTTCTTCTGCTCCTCTGGGGAAATTCCAATGCCTGTATCTTTCACGGAAAAATGAAATAAAATTTCATTATCGTTCCTGTTTTCAAAATCTACGGAAAAACTCACTGATCCTGATTCAGTAAATTTAACCGCATTGTTCAGAAGATTCAGAAAAATCTGTTTTAATCTGAGAGAATCTGCGGTCACCAAAGAAGGAATATTATCAGGAATACTCAATTTCAGTTCTAAATTTTTTCTTTCTGCAGTAAGATGAATGATCCTGACTGTTTCCAGCACAATTTTTTGTATATTTGAAGGAGTCGGATCGAGATCCAGTTTGCCTGCTTCAATCTTTGAGAGGTCGAGGATATCATGAAGAAGATCAAGAAGAGTCCTTGCACTTATCTGAATATTCTCCAAGTAAGACTTTTGAGTCTGATCCAGTTGAGTTGTGCTCAAAAGTTCAGAGTAACCGGTTACTGCATTCAGCGGTGTTCTGATTTCATGACTCATATTTGCAAGAAATTCAGATTTCATTTTGCTTGCAGACATTGCCTGTTTTGTTTTTTCAATCAGTTCTTCGTTCAGTTCTTCCAACTGAACTTGAATAAATTTTCGGTCACTGATATCCTTTACAATCGCGTAAATCCAGTTTTTTTCATTTTCACCTTTAATATAAGAAAAAATACAGAATAAATATGATTCTTTTCCCCAATATGATTTGTAAAAAACCTCTCCTTTTACCAACGATTTGCTTTCTATGCATTTTTTAATTAGATCAGAAATCCCCGCCTCAATCAAAGGAGGGAAGGTAAGACAGTTGAATTTTTTAGTTTCTTCTTCCGATTTTGAGCCTAAAATCTGCAGAACTGCCGGATTTACAGAATGAATGCCTCCTTCCGTATCCAGAAGGAGGATACCGATCGGTGCATTCAGAAAAAGCTGTTCATACAGTTTGCGGCTTTCAGCGATATACTGATTTTTTTCTTCGAGTTCTCTGATAAGTCTTCTGTTTTCATTTTCTGTCTCCCAGAACTCTGCACATCTTCTGACTGTCTGAAGAATATTCTGTATATCAGCCGGTTTTGCAATGAACTTGTATATATGCCCTTCGTTTATTGCATCAATAATTTCTGATGTGTCTGTATATCCTGTCATCAGAATTCTAACAGCCTTTGGAATCAGTTTTATGGAGTTCTTAAAGAATTCTACACCACTCAGTCCGGGCATTCTCTGATCGGCGATGATGATATGAATCTCGTCTTCTGATTCTTCAATAATGGAAAGGGCTTCCTGTCCGTTTTGTGCCTGAAGTATGTTGTATTCGAATTCAAGAAGAGCTGTAAGAGCATCCAGATTGGCTTTTTCATCATCAACTATAAGTACAGTATATTTTTTGATATATTTTTTTGAACTTTTCCGCATTATATCAAATGTTAATTCCATATCTTCTTTAAGTGTTCTGTAACTTTTCGGTGAACGGCAGGCCAGCTTCTAAGTCTGGTGTTGTAATTTTAGACCTATCTGTTTGACAGGCAGGAAGGTCTCTGCCATTTACCAGGCAGCCGCAACCGTTGAAAACTGCTGTATGTTTGAACATTCACAGATCTTATATAAAAAACACTCTTAACAAGAATCTCTCGACAAGTTACCTATCCATTTACAATGATAAAAGCTGTTTAAAAAAAATGCAAGCAAAGCTTGCAGTTCAATTTAGTTTTTTCTTTGCTTAAACCGTAAGATTTCAATGTATGACCATTCATCTTCAAGAATGAAAGGTTCTTCAAGTTCTATTCCCAATGAATTCAGAAGCTGAATCATTTTAGATTTTTTTTCAGATTCTTTTTTCTTTTCTGATACAATCCACAGTTCTTTTACTGAAGATGGAATCTTTTTGATTCTTTTGGGATCAATCTGAAGAGTTATCTTTCTGTCATAAGCAATTTTAGAAAGCAGGTATTCTGTGTCAGCTTTGTTTACGTGAAGAGGATTGACTTCATTGAGTATGATCGCATCTGAATTCAGATATTGAAGTGCCTGAGCTTCAATATGTCTAGGTGTATAATAATCGGCTCTGTTTCCTCCAGTGTAGCATATCTCAGTGTTCTGAAGATTCTTTTTGGGGTTGAATTGAAACGAATCCAATGCGGCGAAAAGGAAAAGCATTGTGAGTGCATATGCAGCAGGCCTCAAATTTCTGATGGAGGAGATTTCCATATGCAGGATTGCAGGAATCAGAAGAAGCGCTCCAAAAAGATGATAAGTGTGTCTTGCCAGTCTGTTTGTCGTGAACAGACTGAGCTCTGCCAGTGTAATGAGTGTAATTGCGGAAATCAGAAACGATGAGCTGTATTTCTTTTTAAAAAATCCGTTCCATGCCCCATAAAGAAAAGAAAACACTGCAGTGATGAGGAGCATATATGAGATTTTCCAGGTTCTGAATCCATTGATAAGAAATTCAGAGAAGAAAATAAAATAGTAATCCCAGTCCTTTATGATTTTTTCACCAGGATTGAATCCTTGTGATTCCACATGTGTGATCTGACCTGAATAACTTCCAAATCTGTCCGGCTGGATCAGCATCCAAAACACGATAGGAAAGAATATCCATTTGAGAAGAAACTGTATTCTTGCCCTGTCTTCAGAATAGGAAAGAGCCCTGAAGAACATAAAAAAATCAATTACAAAGAATAGAACTGCTGCATAACGAATGTATCCTGCTGTTTTTCCTGCTAAAACAGATTTTGGAAGCAGAACTGAAGAGATCAGAAGCAGAATTGAGAGAATCAGAAGTCTGTTTCTATGGAAATATCTCAGATGAATGAACAGATAGTCAAGTGCAAACCGCATAGTCTCTTTAAAGAAAAATAATCCATGAAAGAGAATCACTGAAAGAATCAGCATATACCCATATGGATACTTAGTCTGATACAGAAGAAAGCTGATTCCAAAGAGTTTCCATCCGTTTCTATTGAACTCGATGAACTCTTTTTCAGTG
>JBPOJG010000098.1:0-4416 GCA_052033835.1 Spirochaetota bacterium | reverse complement strand
CAGCAGGATAAACAGGATGATTTTAAAGTTTGAATCTTTGTTTTGTGAGTTCATTGAAGTTTACGTACCAGGGAAGATTTGGAGTTTCTTTTGTATAATAAATCCCCAGACAGATAATGGGGTAGTCATTGAAGGGACAGGCAATCTTGGTGATTGCAATTGTGCACAGATCCAGATTTCTTTTGTACTGATCAGTAAAAACATACAGAGGCGGCTGGGGTGCAGGAGTTTTACATTCTCTTGCCTTGAATTCCACTGCGGCATTCAACTGAGTCTGTGCGTTCCATTTTGGAATTTTTTCCTCGTAGGGAATACATCCCAAAAATATCAAAAGGACAGATAATAAAAATTTCATTATTTTTTGCCTGCCTTTTTTCCGTCAGACCCTTTTTCAAAAAGCGGCTGAGTGTCCTTGAGACCGACTGCATAACCGCCTACCTTGACAACAGATACCGTTCCCAGAGGGAAAAAATAATGGACTTCATGCCAGACCTGCATATTCACAAGAGAATCGCCGCCCTGCACTTTCTGCACAGCCTGACTCATTGCATAGTCTATGCTTAGGTGTTCTGTGACGGGAATCAGTCCAAGCAGAAAAAGCTGAGACGATTCTCCTTCTGTATATTCAAGAAGTTTGTATTTTGAGGATCTGATCAGTGTAGCGGAAGGTGCGATCTGAATATTCTGGACTCGACCGCCTTTGTCCACAATCCCCCCTGCACAGGAAACATTCAGTATCACAAGAGTCAGAAATAAAATGGCCGATTTCATATCAGTCGAATTTGACTGCCTCTGCAGTAAGGCCCATTCTGTTCCAGGTAATGAACAAAATAATGATCCTGTCATTCCAATACCGGATATTGACCAGTGCATCTGCATTCTTTTCCTTCAGAGCATCATCCATAAGACTGTTGACAGGAGGTTTCTGCAGGGGAACTCCGATAATTGCGAAATCAAAAGTCATCCAGCCTTTCTCTTTTTCCACAGAGCCGATCACCTTGTATTTCCTTTCTGCGATAGGAATGTTGCTTGTGGCAAATCCGGCATTTGCAGTAGCACATCCGTACGCAGAATATACGATCATTAAAAATAATGCAAGTTTCTTCATTTGTGTTTTCCTTTCTCTTGTTTTACAGGAGTTTTTGCTTCGGAAATCTTTTTCCATCTGTCCATCAGAGCAAGACAGGAGTCTTTTTCGAGCTTGAGATATTCTTTCAGATCCTTCATTCTTCTGTCTGCCTTGCTTCCTTTTTTCAGGAAACCTATACTCTCATCGAGCATCTTCTCGAAGGGCGAGTAACTTTCTATTTTAATTCGAAGCGAATTTTCAAGTGCAAAATCGGAGAAAAGAATATACTCCTTTCTGTCCCCTGAAATCCTTCTGTATTCGAGAAGACCTACCATTTTGAGCATTTTCAGGTTTGTCGATACGCTGCTTCTGCTGACATTCAGTATTTTGGAAATATCTTCCGGGGACACAGGTTCTTCTGCCACGAGCAGAAGGCCGCAGATCTGTCCCGCGATTCTCGAAACTCCCATACTTTCATACCACTGCCCGAGCCCATTGATAAAGCTGCTCAATTCTGAATTGATCTGCAATTCTCTGTTCACTGAGACCAGATTTCATTTTCTGAAATTTCAGTCAATACTGAAATTTGCGAAAAATTTAAAATTCCGACTTTTTTTATTCAAAACGGTAAATGTACAGACCTGTCTGTTTTTTATGGCAGCTTTTTGTACAGGAGAGTTTAGGGGTTAATTTATTCTTGTGTTTTTGTGTATCTGTGTTTTTGTGTATATGGAGGGTATTATGGATAAAAATGTAACTCTCAGGATTGATGAAAGTATTTTAAAAATGTGCAGATTCAAGGCTGTTGAAGAGAATAAATCTCTGTCAAAATGGCTTTCAGATCTTCTGGAAAGGGAGATCAATGAATCTTTGCTGAATGAATCTAAGGAATATCAGAAAGTAAAGGAGAAAGCCAAAAAAATCCTTTCAAAAGGCTATAATCTCGGAGGCAGACCTTTGAAGAGAGAAGAAATTTATGAGCGAAAGAATATTCGTTGATACAAATATACTGATTTATGCGCATGATAAAAAGTCTCCTCAAAAAAGAAAAATTGCATCTGAGCTTTTGGAGTCACTCTGGGACTTGGAAGAAAAACCTAATATCAGCGTTCAGGTTCTTCAGGAGTTTTTTGTAAATATCAGTCGGTCTCTGAAGGCTGACGAAGTTTCTGAATTGGTGGAAATTTATAAAAGCTGGAATATTGTAGACAATTCTCTTTCTGTTTTTGAAAAGGCAGTTCTCATTTACCATAAGCATAAACTTTCCTTCTGGGACAGTCTGATTGTAAGTGCGTCTATTTTCAGCCGGTCAAGCATTCTTTATTCTGAGGATTTGAATCACGGACAGAAAATAGAAAATATAAAGATTATAAATCCTTTTATGGAACAGGTCTGATTGCCTGCATAACAGATTCCGCTGAAAACCAGCGTACCAAGTTCAATAATTATGACCATACCCGAAAACTAAATTCTCCGGGAGGATCAGAAAATCAGTTCTATCCTCTGTCCTTTTCTTCCATAAAGAAAAGCATTCTGTCCGAACTTTTTCTGAAGTGTTTTTCCGACTTCAAGACAGAAGTCCCCAGCAAAAAAAGATTCCTCTCTCCATTCTCCTGAAAGAGATTCACTGTATCCAAAAAGAATGAATGAGGATTGTCTGTTCAGTTCGGAAAGAAGAAGGGCGCTGTTTTCTCTGTTCAGGGAATCAGAAGAGGGGAGGGAACCCGGGTTCCATGCAGTGATGTATATAAATTCATTATATGGTAATATTTTTTCATGGATGTCCCATCTTTCATCTGTCCGCAGGGTTATCCTTCCTGCGAAAGTGTTTATATGATACAGTGCTTCACTGTACGATTTTCTGAGGGTCTTTAGCGCATCTGAATCCAAAATGATGGTACTGCTCCTTGAATCCCGGATCATTGTGTCTTCTGTTGGATGATCTGGCATAATATGCAGACCACCACCAGGAACCGCTTTTCAGAACCTTGTGAGAGTAGCCGGGGCATTTGTCTGCTCCTCCGCAGGGACCCTTCGGATCTCTTCCAAGACACGCATCTCCGCATTTGGTATATGGCGCATACCAGTCGCTTACCCATTCCCAGGAATTTCCTGCCATATCGTAAAGCCCATATTTCCCTGCAGGTCTTGAGCCGACGTTCTGAGTCGGCATATGCCAGTCAGGGCTTAATTTTTTAGGAGCACAGCCTTTTCTTCCCTGTCTGTCCATAATAATTGCTCTTGTGCAGTCCGCCTCTTCATTTCCCCAGGGATAAATATCTCCGTCAGTGCCTCTTGCTGCTTTTTCCCATTCAGCCTCGGTGGGAAGACGTTTGCCTGCCCATTCACAGTATTCCTTTGCAGTGAACCAGCTGATTCCTGAAACCGGCTGCTGAGCTCCTTGGTATCTTTTTCCGTACTTTGCGCCGACATAGGAACAGGTTTTATTTTTCAGGCATTCCTTGCATTTGCCTTCTGCAAGACATTTGTTGAATTCTTCATTTGTGACTTCATTGATGTCCATATAAAATTCGGAGACATATACTTTTGCTTCAGGTTTTTCATCCGCACCGTGTTTATTGCTTCCGCGAATGAATTCTCCGGCAGGAATGCAGGCCATTCCAGGAAAAGTATTCAGGCAGGCTGCTTTTTTTTCTTCAGCGGAAATATTTTTGACACCTCGAATGCAGAAGAGAGTGGGAATTAAAATCAGAATGCAGAACAGCAGAATTTTTTTCAATGAAAGATCTCCGATTGTTTTTGTCTTGCTCAGTATAGGCAGTAACTATTTGACATCCTGAGAAACTGAAAAACAGTGACAAGGGAAAAATACTTGGAAACTTCGAATTCATTTCATCGCAGCGTCGGCCTCGGAAAGGCAATATTACACATGATCGGAAATATGATCGGAGTGGGGATATTCATATATCCTGCGATCATTGCGTCTCATCTTCCGCATCCTGCATGGTTCTTTTTTGTCTGGATCATAGGAGGACTGATTGCGCTTACAGGTGCATTGAGTTCTGCTGAGCTTGGGACATATTATCCGGAAGCAGGCGGAGACTATGCTTATCTGCGTCACGGTTACGGCAGACGGTGGGCATTCGTTTACGGATTTCTCACCTTCTTCATTACATTCCCGGGTTCAATTGCACTAGGTGTGGGTCTTGCCGTTCATTATCAGGGGGCGTCTCTTCTTGGTCCTTGGGTCAGAGATGTATTCTTTCAGTCTGATCTGATTGACTTTCGTCTGTATAATTTTCAGATTATCTCAGTTGCTATTATATTCATACTGACTCTTCTGAATCACAGAGGACTGAAGACATCCTTCTTTATGCAGAAAATTA
>JBPOJG010000530.1:0-6981 GCA_052033835.1 Spirochaetota bacterium | reverse complement strand
AACTCAAAAACTTCTGTTTCTTCATCAGGAGAGAATTCTGGCATATATCAGAGAATATGAAAATGAGAAAATTCTTGTTCTGCTGAATTTCACTTCTTCAGAAAGAAAGATGGCTCTAGGTGAGGAGTATGCGCTTTTCAGCTCCTCCGGAAGAGTTCTTTTTTCCACCCACAGACCGAAAGACAGCTCCTACGTTGCAGATGGGATACTCAGTATGAGTCCTCTGGAAGCAACTGTGATAAAGTACATCTGATGCAGGAAATAGAAATCATCAAAGAATTCAATTTTGACGCAGCGCATTTTCTGCCGAAGGTTCCCGAAGGACATAAATGCAGAAGAATGCACGGTCATACATTTTACTTTAAGATTCATCTCAGAGGAAAGATCAATTCTGAAACAGGCTGGCTTATGGATTTTGGCGAAATCAAAAAAATAGTCAGACCGCTGATTGACAATTATCTGGATCATTACTGTCTGAATGATATAGAAGGTCTCGAAAATCCGACGAGTGAAAATATTGCCGTCTGGATCTGGAACAGGCTGAAACCCTCACTTCCTCTTCTTCATCAGATCACTGTTCGTGAAACCTGCACTTCTGAGTGTATTTATCGCGGGAATTGAAATACAGATTTTTATCGCAACTCACTAGGTTGTGTAAAAGCATATTTACCACGACCCCGTGAGTTACCGTACGAATTGAATTCACATTAAGCTGCAAATTTAATCAGTTTCAACTCCCAGAGATTTGACAGAATCCAAATTGATGTATTTGTCCTGATCCTGAGGGAGTCCTTTGGATTTTTGATAACTGTTCAGTGCATTGAATGTAATTGCATCAGCTAAACCGTCAGTTCTTCCTGGGTCAAATCCCGAAGCTTTTAAAGCATTTTGAATTTTAGAAATCTTTGAAGGAGTGGCATTGTTCTCACAAAGAACTCTTCTCCATTCGGTGGAAGCTTCTCTCACCATTACAGTTCTTGTAACATTCTCAAATTCGGCAGGTACTGGAATTTTAATCTGTTTTTCAGATTCAACTAGCTTCTTTACTGCTACAGTCTGGTACTCGGCAGGGACATCCACTTTTCTTGTGCCCGGCGGAGTCTTTTCTATCTGCCTCTTTACAATTTTATACTCTTCCGGAACTACTTCTTCCGTTCTTGAGGGCGGGACTTTCATTATCTGCTTCTGGATTGTCTTATAGACAGGAGGTACTTCAATCAGGCAGAGAAGATTGCTGTCTTCGCTTTTTTTCCAGACAGAATAACCTTCCTTATCAATCACTTTTTCCTCTACTGTTTCGTAGACAGCGGGCAGTTCTATGATTTTTTTAGATGCCGGCTTCACCAGCACCTTTTCTTCCACAACATCATATACAGCAGGTATTTCTTCATATCTGACTGTCGCCGGACGGACCAATATCTTTTCCTGTATCAGTTCATACTGCGGAGGAATTGTCTCAGTTTTCTCTGAAGCCGGTTTTTTTATGTACTGTTCAACTACTTCTTTGTAATCGGCAGGAATGGCAACTTTACTGAAACACTGTCCAGGTTTCGCATTTGGCACAATCGTAGACCCGTCGATCCCGCTGTTCACTCCAATGAGTCCCGATGTATGATTCAGATTCTCTTTCCCTGCAGGTCTAGCCGGAGGGGGAGAATTTTTTTCAGGCGGAAGCGAAGAGGATTCAGCCTGAGGTGCTGCTCTTTCAGTTTTTTCCTCTGTTCTCGCAATCGGTGTATCTTTTGACACAGGTTTTTCGGGCGTTACAGCACTTTTTTTATCAGCAGAGCTGCAGACGGTTAAGATGAATATCAATGTATAAATGAACAAGGAATTTTTCAATATTTTCATCATACTTTTACTCCTTTTTCAAAGCACTTTAATATGCTCCTTTTTAATCTGTATACTAATTTTTTACGGTATTTCTGAGACAATGATCCTGTATAAAAAAACAGCCCGATACACGGCTGATTTGCTGTTTGTAAGCTGGATCAGAAAACATCTGATTCCAGCAAATTTAAAAATGTGAGTCATAAAGAAAAAAAGCATTGATTTTTCAGTATGTAATTTTAAAAAATAATCTGTCAAGTAAGTCACTTATTTCAATAGGAGTTTAAATATTTTCCATTTGAAAGAATGAAGGTATCTTGATAAAACAATCATATCTTTAGGAGAAAGAAATGAAAAAACTTTTCACATTCATTCTGTTGTTCGCTGCATCTGTCATTTCTGCGCAAGAGCCGGATCAGAAAGCACCTGACTCAAAAAAATGGTACGTATATGTAAACGGCGGTGCCGGAAATACAAATACTCAGTATGAAAAAGGGACAGTTTCGAGCGGAAAACTCGGATTCGAATACAGACCAATTCCTTACATTGGACTGGGAATGGGCATTGCAGGATCGAATTTGGCAGTAAAGGAAAAGCAGAGTACAGCAGATCTGCTTTTTCCCTTTATTCTTCTGTCTGGATCATCTTCCTCCTCGTCATCGTCAAGCAGTTTTCTGACCACTCTTATCCTTCTGGATATGCTTTCCTCGGGCGGTACGGCAAAACTGAGTTACAACACACTGAATCTGGATTTCAATTTTCATATGAATCAGGACAGGACATTTGATCCTTACATCGGCATAGGTGTGATCGGCGGTTCCTGTACCGGTTCTGCAACCTGTACTGTGACTGGGGGAGAGGGCAGACTCGGGATTCAGTTCAATTTCAATACCTTCTTTTTCTTTTTGCAAGGCCAGTATCAGTCCCTAGGTTTCAAGGCGGCTGAAAGCGGGGTGAATGCGACAAATACAATCGGCAGCTTAGGACTCGGTGCCCGTTTCTAATTTTAAAATCGGGTGTGCACTCAATGCCGGATCATTTTTTACTGCATTACTGTTCACCCGAGATATTTTCTTGCAAGTCCTTCATCATCCTATTTAATGTATTTCTGTAACAATTGAGGCTGTACAAAGGTACAGGCGGATATCTTTTCGATGACGGAAAGTCTCCCTGTCTGTACGGTCTTTATTCATTAAGGAATCATTATGAAATATTTTTTTCTGTTTCTGCTTGCCCTGTTTTCCGGTCTTTCTGCTGAAGAAAGAAAAATGATAATCCACACAGAACTTTTCGGTGAGGAAAGAGAAGAGCAGGGGAACTGGGTTTCTGCCGGGATTGAGAGATTCGTGAAATACGGGATTGAACAGATTTCCTCTGTCAGGCTTTCCGAATATGAAGATATGAAGTTTGCTTACGGAAATGTGAAAAGAAAGATTCCAAGACCTGAAAGAGACAGAATGATCAGGAACAGGACTGAGACTGATCTGATTCTCAAAGGTTCAGTCAGACTGAACGGATCAGACATCATTGTATATATGGAAATGACAAATGCAAAGAATCCCGAGAAGAAGAAAAGTTTCCTGAGTGCCGGTTCTGTGCATAAGATCAGTCTTCTTCGTCTTGTTCTGCTCGAAAAGATTATCCAGGCGGCAAACGAAACTGCGGGTGCCGGTTTTATTCCGGCAGCATTTACAGAAAAGGAAAAAGAGCGTTTTCTTCAGTACCCTGAGTTTTCAGACACTGGATTTTTTTATTATTCCAGGGCACTTTCACTCAGGAAAACAGCTCCGGAAGAATCTGTTCTTCTTTTTTCTCAGGCACTTTCTCATGACGGCAGTATTCCTGAACTTCTGATTGATTCAGCCGTTATGTTCAGCAGAAAGGGGGAATATCTGAATGATTCTGAAAATTTACTGAACAGAGCCGCGGATATACTGAAAAAAAATGATGAAATACTTACTCTTAATTATATAAAGATCTACTATTATCTTGGAGTTGTATTTTTCAACAAGGGAGAATTCAGTACAGCCCTTGAGCATTTTCTGAAATCCAAGACGATGAGCGAGCCATTGAATCTGATTCATTCGGTTGCCTATCTGGAAATTCTGAATTATCTCGGAGACATACATCTGAAAAAGGGAAATCTGAACAATGCAGTTGAATACTGGCTCATCTGCAAAAGAGAATATGAACTTAAGAACATGACAGATTCCATCTATTATGCAGATCTTCTGAACAATACAGGAGTTTATTATCTCGAAAGAAACTCTGCGACAGGCTTTGAATTTCTGAAAATGGCGAGAGAAATTTATGAAAAGCACCGTTACAGAAGAAAAATCGGATATGCAAACAATCTGAGCAATTTTGGAAATTATTTCCTGTCACAGAACAATACCGATACTGCCTTTTATTATTACGCCAGATCCCTCAAATACTATGAACGTTCTTCAAATACTCTGACCTCCGGCTATGCGAATGCACTGAACAATATTTCTTCCATTCATTTCAGAAAAAAAGAATACAAAGAAAGTCTTGTGTATCTCGAAAAATCCAAGTCTGTCTATGAGGAACTGAATCTGACCGGAACAAAGACGTATGCAGTGATTCTTCAGAATATGGGAAATCTGCATCTTGCACTGAAGAACCCTCTGACCTCATATGATTATTTCCGTTCCGCTGAGAATGTGTTTGAAGGTCTTAGGCTCACTGATTCGCTTCAGTATGCACAGGTGATGGAAAAAATCGGCGATATGGAACTGGAGAGACGAGGAATCAAAGAGGCTGCGTATTCCTATGAAAAGGCATATACAGCCTACCTGAAGTCCAAGAATGAAAAAGAATCTGTTTTAATGAAAAAAAAATACGAATCACTCAGGAAATCCCTTCAGTGATGAGAATCGAATTCGGGCAGTCTTATTTCTCCGGAAAGGACTTTTTCGAGTCTTTCCGAATCCAGTGCATTTTCCCATTTGGAGATGACCACTGTGGCAACTGCGTTTCCGATGAGATTAGTAATTGATCTGGCTTCGGACATAAATCTGTCTATCCCGATGATGAGAGCAATTCCGTTTACGGGAATCGTATCAATTGTGGACAGAGTTGCGGCCAAAGTCACAAGACCTGCCCCTGTTACAGCAGCTGCACCTTTTGACGTGAGAAGCAGGATTCCAAGAATTGAAAACTGCTGTTCAATAGAAAGATTTACATTTGTCGCCTGAGCAATGAAGAGAGCTGCCATAGTCAGATATATCGAGGTTCCGTCCAGATTGAATGAATAACCTGTCGGGATAGTCAGTCCGACGACGGACCTGCTGCAGCCTGCTGCCTCGAGTTTTTTCATGATTCTCGGCAGAACTGATTCTGAGGAGGAAGTACCAAGCACAATCAGAATTTCCTGACGGATGAATTTCAGAAATTTCCAGATGCTGAATCCGGCAAATCTTGCAATCAGTCCCAGCACAATGAATATGAAAAGAAAACAGGTGACGTAGAGACTTCCCATCAGCTTGAGCATAGGGATAAGGCTTTTTGCACCGAATGAACTGACCGTGAATGCCATTGCACCGAATGCGCCTATAGGAGCCACTTTCATAATCATACTGATAATCCTGAAAAATACAGTAGAAGCTTCTTCAATGATTTCCAGAAGTTTTTCTCCGGCGACTCCGCTGTGAGCCATTGCAACTCCGAACAGAATGGAAATGAAAAGCACCTGAAGAATGTTTCCTTCCGCACAGGCGCCTAGAAACTGATTGGGAATGATGCCGAGCAGAAAACCGACTGTGGACTTGTGTTCGGGGGAATGTGCCTTGCTCTGCAGTCCCATAATTTCAGAAGTATCGAGGGCTGCAGGATTTACATTCATTCTCCTGCCAGGTTCGTATACGTTCAGTACAATCATTCCTATGACGAGTGCCAGTGTGGAAATGATTTCGAAATAGATGAGGGATTTCAGACCGACTCTGCCGAGCGATTTCAGGTTTCCTACTTTTGCGATTCCTGTCACTACTGTGATGAATATAATCGGCGAAATGACCATTTTGATAAGCCGAATAAATCCGTCTCCAAGCGGTCTCATTTTTACTCCCAGATCCGGATTAAAGATTCCGAGCAGTACCCCGGCAGTGATCCCCACGATCACCTGAAAGTAAAGGTTTGTATAAAACTTAGGTTTCTGTGTTTCTGTCATCAGTTTCTCCCGGCAGTTTTTTACAGATACTGTACACTGCCTGATTTGTCAGGAATTAATTTAGCACATTGTAAAAATCAATGCAATAGTCAGAAAAGACTATTTTGATTTTACTGCCGAATCAGAATCACGATTACTGTGAATGTTCCCAGGCCAGCGATCAAGACAGAAGAAACGAGGGTCAGCATGATCTGCACTCGATGGACTCGTTTCATTTCGGCAATTGCTTCAGTTGAATATTCGATGCTTCTGTCTGTCGTTTCAAAAATGATCTGATAATGCTTTGCATAATAAAATGACCACCATCCGGCAAACATCAGAAAAACTGAGAATACACAAAATACAAAACTGAACAGAATCAGTGAGACTTTAATTATTTTATATCCGTCAGGACTGATTTCTGCACCGGCCTTGCAGAGCAGTGCAGGCAGATCTTCTGAAAAGCGGAAAGTGAATATTGCACCGGCTGAGATAAATACTCCGACAATCATTAAATACCGTCCGAACGTTTTTAATCTGAGCGCTGTCTCTAGTGGTTCTGAAATGACCTGCTTTGATTCCAAAGTGCATTTTCCTGCCGTGCTGATTTTTTCCAAGTTTCTTGGACTTTACGGTTCACATCCCATACCATTGGCACCGGCAGGGATATCCACCAAATTAATCCCAGCATTACACAGCTTAGCACGTTTTCTCCATTCGCTTTATTTTTGAAAGAAAACGGCGGTTTCTAAGGATACTGCGGAGTAAATGTTGTAATGAAAAAGATACAGAAACAATGACGCATTGCCTACGTATGAACTGGCAGTCATCTTCAATCATTTGACTAGGGGCAATTGTATCCGGCAGCGGCTTCTGTGTAAAAGCTCAAACTTAAAACGGATCTTAAGATACGGGAAAAAATGGAATCAATTAAATGAATGCTCTGCGTCTCCGCGTGAACCTAATTCTTTATGTTTTTGACC
>JBPOJG010000004.1:0-2929 GCA_052033835.1 Spirochaetota bacterium | reverse complement strand
GCTTACCGTCTTTAAAACAATGGAACTCAGAGGACTTGATCCTTATTCTGAAACTCTCAAACTGCTTGAAAAATATATTATCGAGAAAAAATCTAAAAAAATCCCTTTAGCAGCCTAATGGGTTACCAAAGTTCTTATGAACAAACATAGGAGAAACCTGAAGCGAAAATTTCTCAGTAAACCTTCTGGAGATCAATGCAGATGCCATATAACTGGTTCTGTCAGTCTGGGAAAGCTCATACTGGTTCAGTCGTGTTTTGATGACTGAATCGACAGAAGTAAAGCTTGCACCTAAACTTGGAGGAACAATATAAGGCCCCATATTAATCACCTGCTTTTCAGTTTCCAGCCCAGCCGCTCCAAAAAGAGCAATGGATACAGGAAAACTGTCAGACTGAGGAACCAGGAAATACTTTGTTCTTGCTTCATAAGTTTTCAAAGATGAGATTCTGGATATACCTGCAGAAAATTTATCAGTAATACCGTAATCAAGTGCAATCAGAGTATTTGCTCCCTGATCAAGCCCGAAGAAATCATGAAGAGTATTGTTCGCATTTCCAAATCTGTGATTGAATCTGAAGTCCAATATGTCTTTCTGAAGAGGCTGAACTGTAGGCATATGAAGAAGATTCGGACCTCTGAATGCAGGAGGATTACTGGATGATTTTTCTGCTGAAGCAGTATCTTCCTTAGGCTTTTCTGCTGTATCGGACGGTGCATCCTTTGCTTCAACAGGAGCATCTTTCGCAGTGGGTGCTGTATCAGTAGAATTGAATTCTTCTTCCGATCCGACTTCCTTTTTAGGAACATCCTTTGCCGCTTCTTCTGGAGCCTTCCCAGGCGTTTTGTCCAGATCAGCCTCATCTGGCTGTGTTTCTGGCTCAGACACTGTCTTTTTAGCTGCAGTCTTTTTTGTATCTTTTACTGCAGGTTTCTTTGCATCTTTTGCACTGACTTTTTTGGAAGCTTTTACTTCTTCCGTTTTTTTTGAATCATCAGGTTTCGTCTTTTTTGCAGGAACCTCCTTATCTTTTGAATATAAGGAGGAGATTGCATAAAGTAAAACTGATATAAGAATCAGTTTTCTCATTTTGCACCTCTGAGTTCAATTTTCATCTTAAGACTTACAATTTCTTTGACCTTTGCAAGCTTGATGTCAGGAACTGCAATGTTATAGTCTTTCAAATTCACATTGAAATCGGCAGTCAGAAGATAACCTGAACCGCTTGTCGAACGAACTACCAGACCGTCAATTGTTACATTGTCTTTCTTTGTTCCGTGAATAGTCATTGTACCTTTTACTTTTGCCTTTCCTGTGTTTTCATCATAAGATACAATAGTTCCCTTATAATTTGCTGTCGGATATTGAGTTGATTCCAAATAAGTTTCATGCATTCTGTCATTTGCAAACTTGAACTCTCCGCCCAGCGCAAAACTGTTCAGATTGATCTGCATAGTAATATCAAAAGTCTTAGCTTTCAAATCAAAGGAACCTGTCATCTGATTTGCAATACCGGACATCTTGGATTCAGAACCAGCCATCGTCTTGATCAGCGTAAAAAGCATCTTTCCGGATTCGATCTTAAGTTTCTCTTCTATTTTAAGAGCATCAGCACTCAGTGAATTGAATGCGAACAATACAGCAATCGCTGCGGTTCCAAAGTTTGTTTTCATAATTTGTTTCATAATAGTCTCCTGTGATTTTACTGCGGTGCCCCTGCTTTGATCCAGCAATACACTGCGTCGTTAGTTGCTGTATCAGAGTATTGGGACATACTTCCACCGTTTATTTTGTTGTACAAAGTGCTTCCTCCTGGACTTCCTGAAGAAACTCTTTTTGACATTGAATCGTAACTGGTTACATCTAGACCGCCATCCAACCGACCACCGCTGTGACAGGTTCCGCATTTTGACGATAGTCCTAAACCTGATAAGGTTACAGACGCCGGACAAGAAACTGCAGTTCCGCTGCTTCCTGTCAGTTTTCCTACAATGATTCCCTGAATAATCTTCTGCTTTTCCACGTCAGAGTATCTTTTATCTGCACAATTGATTCCTGACATAAATATCAGAAAGACTGCCGATATCGCCCAACTTTTTTTAGTCATGCACCTGCCCCCCAAATCCTCTAAAATCTTACTGAAATTAAAAATGATTTACAAAATCTTTTTCAGCAATATAATCCGACTATGTACTGTCCGTACTGCTAAGTCAAGAATTATATTAATGCATTGAGATGAAAGCAATTCTGTCAAATTATTATTGACTTCATTCGAGCGAAATAAAACAGACGTTTTTACCGAATGAAATTTGCATCGAAAGAGTTCACCGTAAGCAACAGACAGGAAGTTTATAAAAGGACTGATTTTAAAGGATATCAGCGTTCCATCCATACGGAAAAAATTAGATTTTATCATTATTTCCTGTTACGAAATATTTAAAGTCCGGTATTGCCTGTTTCAGAAGAAATAATGGAATCCGCTTCTGTTAAAAATATGATAAAAATCATATAGATTCAAGAATTCGCCTGAAAATTTTCCTTGGAAAATATGTGCATTTAGGAATAAAAAACTGAAAATTGCGTCTTTTCGTGTTTAATTGCAGTTCGAAAAGCCGTTTTCATATTTAAAAAGATATGCCTCTGCAAGATTCGAAGCGCCTTCAGCCCCTTTCAAGCCTGAAGGCTTATGTATCAAACTTTTGCTAATTCCCTCAGGAATCTGGGTATGAATATTGGCCTTGGGTTGTGTAAAAGCATAAAAAAAGGGGTTCACGCGGAGCTTGCACTGAGCTTGTCCATTAGTAAAAAGGTGGCTTTTTTTGAGGGGAATTAAAACTCGAAAAAAGAAACTGAACCGGAAATGGATTAAGCCTAATGAGCCTGTAAGGTTTACAGCCTATGCTTCGAACAAGGCCCCATTGCTGGATG
>JBPOJG010000239.1:0-6953 GCA_052033835.1 Spirochaetota bacterium | reverse complement strand
TGTATCCGTGGTGAATCATCCTTATCTTGACAGCCTAACCCACTCCTCTAATCGACTATCCTTCCAAATGAAAAAACAGCGTTTGCGACGTACAATGCCCAAATGATGAAGAGCAGCAGCATCAGTGAATAGAGCAGGTGTACGAGGATGTTCTGTTTTTGTAAAGATCTGCGGATGGCATAATCAACGATGAAAAAGAATACAATATATGTAATGATATATCCGAAGACGGCTGCAATCAGTTGTCCTCTGTAACGGGAGGCAGTGAGGATAAATCCGTACAGAAATAAATGCAGGGCCGAAAGGAGGTATTTTGCGGGAAGAGAAATTTTTTTCTTATGGCTTTCCTTTAAGAGGATTTTCCTGATTCGTTCTGCCAGAAAGAATACGGACGGGGAAACTGCCGTTATAATAATTATACTTATCATCAGTCTGTAGATATAAATCCCTGTCAGAAGGATGGGAAAGTTTTTTCCAGCACTGCGCAGGATTGCGATATCCTTGTTTAGAAAAACGAGAGCATCGATACTGGAACCGATGATAAAGCTGAACGTTGAAATATAGATCATAAGCGTTTTCATAGTCTGGTCCTTTCAATTTTTCCTTTCTCACTGAATGTCCGCAACAGAAATATGGCATATCCTTTTGGTTTTTCATTGGCCTTTATCAAAAACAAAGACTGGTTTGGAAAACAAAAAGGCCTTGACCCTGCTTCGCCTCATTTCACTCTTGAACTGTGAAAAAACTTCCAGTGGGGATTCAGACTTTTTCGGAAATTATCGAAGAAAACTATCTCTATGTCGATAAAACGGAATCCGTTCTGAAACTTCTGAATGCAGGGAAGTATATTTTTCTTGCAAGACCGAGAAGATTCGGGAAATCGCTTCTAATCAGTGTTCTCGAAAACATCTTCAAGGGAAGAAAGGATCTTTTCGCGGGTCTCTATATTGAGGATAAAATTCCCTGGAAACAAAGCCCGGTCATTCGTCTGGATTTTTCCGGGATCAATTATTCCGGTGGCAGACAGCTTTTTGAATCCAGCTTTCTTCAGCTTCTGAAAGAACTTGCCGAGGCAGAATCAATTCATCTCGAAAGCATCGACTTCAAAAGCGGATTTCGCGAGCTGATTTCCAAAATGTCCAGGAACGGAAAGGCAGTCATACTGATTGATGAATACGACAAACCTGTTCTTGACCATCTGACTGACTCCAAAACAGCAAAAGAAAACAGGGATCTGCTCAGCGATTTCTTTTCGGTGCTGAAATATTCAGACGAACATATTAAATATTTTTTCATTACAGGTGTATCCAAATTTTCACATGTGTCCATATTTTCAGGTCTAAATAATATCAAGGATATTACGATGAACAGAGAATTTTCTTCTCTGACAGGATATACGGAGGAGGAACTGAAAAAGTTCTTTTCCGACAGAATGGAGTCTCTTTCAAAAAAAATGAATATATCCTCTGAATCCCTTCTGAATCAGATTCGTACCTGGTACAACGGATACAGCTGGGACGGAAATATCCGAGTCTTCAATCCATTTTCCATCCTGCGCTTTTTTGACGAGGGGGAATTTCATAATTTCTGGTTCGAGTCCGGCACGCCTGATTTCCTGATTCAGTACATAAAGAAAGAGAAAATCAGTGTTCCTTCCATTGAAGGATGCGAAATCTCACCGGAAGATTTCGGCGCATTTACCCCTGAGTCGATTGATTTCCATTCACTTCTGTTTCAGACTGGGTATCTTACAATAAATGAACAGATTATCAGTGGACATTCAAAAAGATTCCGACTCGATTATCCGAATGAAGAAGTGAAGAATGCCTTTCTGATCTCCGTAATGAAATCGTTTCTCGAAGATTCTTTTTCCGTGAGCAGAATCAGACCGACTGTGGAAGACATGTTTTCAGCCCTTGCAGACGGCAGAGTGGAAGATTTTATTCTGAGAATCCGTTCTCTCTTTGCTTCCATTCCATACAATCTTCATATTCATGCAGAAGCTTATTATCATTCTCTTTTCTATATGATTCTTAAACTGATAGGATGCAGTGTCAGTGTCGAGGTTCTCTCCTCCGAAGGAAGGGCTGACGGAATTCTGGAAATCGCAGATACTGTATATGTGATTGAAATGAAGATGGACAGTCCTAAGAAAGCAATTGAGCAGATTTATAAAAGGAAATATTATGAGCCGTATCTTGGAACCGGGAAGAATGTTTTTCTGCTGGGTCTCGGTTATGCCGAACGGAATCTCAGTTTTCTTCTGGAAAAATTACAATAGGCTGATCTGCATTTTCCGATGAGAGAACGAATTCGAAGTTTTTTAAAAATTTCAGGACAGAAATCGGTCTATCTGTATTCTGTTGCAGTAGGAATGATCAGCGGACTGATGGCCGGTGTCTTTATGTATCTTCTCGAAAAATCCTCGGAATATATACACCATATCACTTCTGACCTTTTTTTATCCCACAGAATCAGTAATGACGGATTCCATATTGAACTGTCCTGGAAAATTCTGCTGATCATTTTTCTTCCTGCACTCGGAGGGCTTCTGACTGGACTGCTTGTGCATTTTCTCTGCAGAGAGGCTTCAGGGATGGGAACGGATTCCATGATCTATGCATTCCATCACAAGGAAGGGCAGATGAGCACAAGGATTCCCTTCCTCAAATCCATAGCAACTGTAATTACACTGTCTACCGGGGGAAGCGGGGGAAAGGAAGGTCCGATTTCTCAGATTGGTGCTGGTTTCGGGTCAATGGTGGGGAGGCTTGCACAGGCAGGGGCCAGGGCAAGGCGAACTCTTCTCCTTGCGGGGACTGCGGGAGGCCTCGGAGCAGTGTTTCATGCACCTCTCGGAGGAGCTCTCACAGCAGCAGAGATGGTCTACAAGGAGGATGTGGAATCGGATGCGCTTCTTCCCTGCGTAATCTCTTCGTCTACTGCGTATCTGATCAATCAGACATTCTTTCCGAAAGGAACTGTTTTTTCATTACATTCGGATATATCTTATTCTTTTAAGGAGATTCCATTCTACTTCATCCTCGGAGTCCTCTGCTTTATGGGAGGCAAGTTTTTCATACAGGCATTCCAGATTGTACAGAAATGGAGCGAGTCACTGAAAATTCCTCCTTACATCAAACCTGCTCTGGGAGGTCTCGCTGTGGGACTGATTGCGGTCTTTTTTCCTGAGGTCGCAGGCACAGGAGAAAAATTCATACAGAAACTGCTTCACGGAGAATTCCAGGAAATATTCAGAACAGGTCCGCTGTTTTCCATATTTCTTTTTATCATTTTTTTTATTCTCAAGACATTCAGTGCATCACTGACGATAGGCACCGGAGGCTCTGCGGGTGTATTCGGTCCTTCGCTCTATGCAGGGTGTATGATCGGTGGAGTGATGGCACTTGTATCCTCTCTTGTGCTCGGAACAAAGGTATCCTTTGCAGGATATATGCTGGTGGGAATGGGTGCGTTTTATTCCGGAGTAGCCAGTGCGCCGATTGCAGGAATGATTATGACCTGCGAAATGGTGGGAAGTTATTATCTTCTTCCTCCTCTGATGCTTGTCACGATCATATCATTTTCTCTCAGCAATAAATTTTCTATATATAAGAATCAGCTTCTGAACAGATTTGCCTCTCCTGCTCATTTCTGGGATATGAACAGAGACATCATGGAAAATATCTTTCTGAAGGATCTTCCTGCTTATTTCCGGAAATATGCAGTTCTCCCCAAGGAGACCGTAATACGGGATCTGGAGTCTCTTGCGACCAAGATTCAGGCAAGTGATTTTATAATCATCAATCCAGATAATACGTATTACGGATTTGTTTCACTCCGAAAAATCAAAAACCTCAGAGAAGAAAGCCCTTTCATCGGAGATCTGATCATCCTCGAAGAACTGGCAGATACAGATGTCCCCTGTGTGTCCGTAAATGACACTCTGAAAAAGGCCTTTGATACCATTCTGGAATATGATTTGGACAAGGTCGCAGTCCAGGAAAACGGTCAGGTTCTTGGGTATCTTCGAATCGCAGATCTTTTCAGAATTTATTATAAGTTCATCAAGAAAAAATAGAAGTATGATTTTATCGATCCAGCACAGTCCGCATTTAAATTCGCAATGTAACTTAACACTTTTTTATTCCTCTTGGTATTCGCGGATCCCATTTTTTTCTATGATCCAAAGTTTGCCTGCAACCGTTTGCAGAGACATTTTCTTTGCAAGCATTTCTATCATTGAATAAAGATCCTCAGGGGAAGAATTTTTAGGCAATCTTATTACGGCAATTCCGTCATATACTGAAGGTTTATAGTTTAGCGGGTTTGCAAAATCCATATCCAGGGTTACGATGCATCTTTCTTAAGCCTTACATATCTGAATCAAATTATTATCGGAAGAGGATTCCATATTTTGATCGTAAACAGATAATGCATCATGCCCATATTTTTTGAAAATTTCTTTTCCGCGTTCGCCTAAGTTTTCATCTAATTTTATTTTCATACTGCAATTGCAATATCCACAAAACGTTCTCGGGACATTTCCGCACCGTAGGCAATACAGGCATATATATCAGCCTCGACAAGTCCGGGATAGTTTTCTAAAACAGACTGCATTGTTTCTCCAGAGGCCAAAAAGTCCAAGATTAATGAAACCCATATTCTATGACCTTTAATGCATGGTTTTCCAAAACAAATATTAGGATTGACTGAAATTCTTGACAGAAGTTCCTGTTTATTCATATTTCCCTCAGCATTAAAGATTATCCAATCTGGAATTTATGTCAATCCTTTTGCAACCTGTCATAAACCTGCACCTGAAAAACTGGAAGTGACTGAAGACGTGCATTTCTGCGGTTTCGGAGAAAGATACACTGGCTCCGTTCCCGTATAACAGGAATAGTCGTCCACATACAACGTTATCCCCCATTTTTAAGGCTTGATTCCAGAATGAGTGTCCTTAGATTTGAATGAATATGAAGAAAAAGATACTGATTTCTGTCTTAACTGCAATCCTCCTACTGGTGTTCATCATTTCATTTCCTGTGAGCAGCAGTCTGGATATCAATGAAAAGAAATATTCTCCCGCAAGTGTGCTCGGGTCCGGTCTGCCGGATGATGAAATTGTCACTGCACTTTCAGAATATATAAAAATCCAGACAGTCAGGGGAAATGAAAAACAGTCGGCACTGTATCTGAAGAAGTTTCTGGACAAGGAAGGAATTGAAAGCAGGATCATTGAATATCCCGGAAAACCGGATCGGGCAAGTCTTGTCGCTGAACTGAAAGGTTCCGAAAACAAGGACGGAGTGATCCTGATGAATCATATGGATGTGGTGGAAGCAAATCCGTCCGAATGGACTTTTCCGCCTCATTCCGGGAAAGTGGAAAACGGGAGAATTCAGGGCCGGGGTGCTGTGGATATGAAAGGCCTCGGAATCATGCAGCTCTATGCTTTTCTTTACATAAAAAGAAATAAGATTCCATTAAAAAGAAATATTATGTATCTCGCAGTCGCAGATGAGGAATCGAGGAGCACATATGGCGCCAGATTTCTCATTGAAAAACACAGAGAGATTTTCAAGGGTTATTCCTATATGCTGAACGAAGGCGGTGTGGGAACAGTAGGAGTGGCATTTCCAGGTAAAAAAGTATTCAATATTCAGATGGCGGAAAAAGGAATCTTATGGCTGAAGTTTTTCGCGTCGGGCGTGTCGGGACATGGATCAACGCCTCCTCCTGAATATGCAGCTCTCAAAATGATGAGATTTCTGACGAAACTCCAGGAAATGAATGATTTTCCAGTCATCACAGAAGATGTCAGCAGATTTTTCTATATGATGGGAACTGCTGCAGGATTTCCTGATTCCTTTTTTCTGAAGAGAACAAAAAATCCGATTGTGCAGCAGGTATTGAAACCGATCATCAGAAGCAACAGACACCTGACTGCAATGACTTCCAATACAATCAGCATCACTTCCATCAATACGGATTCGTCAAGCGGGATCAATGTGATTGTGCCTACTGTCACTGCCACAATGGATATGCGGCTTCTGCCCGGATTTGCTCCTGATGATGTATTGAAAAAAATTGAGTTTCTTGCCGCTCAGTTCGACGTCAAAATTGAAGTCATTCACAAGGAAGCTGCAAGTCTTTCAGACAGTTCAGGGGAACTGTTTCAGGCTCTTGCTGCTGTATCCAAAAAAAATGTACCTGATATTACAATCACTCCTTTCCTGTCTCCCGGCACAACAGACTCAGGATACTTCAGAGAGATCGGAATCAAATGTTACGGCCTGATTCCTGCTCTGATGACGGGTGAAGATATAGACGGGATTCATGGAAAAAATGAAAGCATCTCGATTGAAAATCTGAAACTCGGCACAAAGATCATTTATGAAACACTGGTCTCTCTGAATTGAAAAAGTTTCAGACAGCCGATGAGTTTCTTGATTATCAGATCAGTCTGATTTCAGACGAGCTGGCATTTACCGAATCGGAAAACAGAAAACTCAGGGAACTGAAGACCCTGAGTGAAAGAAAAAAGGCAGGGATTCTATGGAACCCTGTCTCTCTGGATGAAGAAAGATATCTGAGTGCAGGAAAAATCTCCGCAAAAATTACCAAAGCGCCTGATGAAATCTCTCCGAAGTTTAAAAACGGCAGCCCCTGCATCCTGTATTCAAAAAATAATGATTTTCAATTAAAAGGAAGCATTAAAAAAATATCAGGGTTCACTGCTGAAATCTATTTTACGGAGGACTCTCTGCCGGACTGGGTTTACGAAGAAGATCTGGTGCTTGAAGCTGTTTCACTCGAACTTTCTCTTCAGGAAATGAAAAAAAATCTGGAATCATTAAAACTGAATAAATCATTGAAAGCACAGGAACTGATCAGGATGTTTGCAGGACTTCAGGAACTTGAATTTGTATCCCAAAAAAAGTCAGCAG
>JBPOJG010000509.1:0-3869 GCA_052033835.1 Spirochaetota bacterium | reverse complement strand
GAGCCTTCCACTAAGGGAATTGGCCCCAAATCGCCGCTCATTGTATCCACGGCGACCCACATAACTGCTATTCTTCAGATGTGCTGTTATCTTTTGCTTTTTTTACTTTTGGGGGAACGACCAGTTTACCGTTGTAAAAACCGCATGCTGGACAGACCCTGTGTGGAAGAATGAAACCACCGCAATTGCCGCAAGGCACCAGATTTGGTATTCCTATGGCGTGGTGTGCCCTATGCATTCTTGTCTTTGATTTCGATTTGCGTCTTTTGGGAGCTGCCATTTTTTCCTCGGAAAGTTTACTTATTGTTTCAGAATTCCAAGATTTTTTAGAGCACGATTTTCGCAAGTAAAAATAATCGTGTACTCTTTTTGGAAATCCAGTTCTGCCATAAAATACTTGACTTTGACAGAAGAAAAGTTTCCATCATTCTTATGCAACCTCTACCCCAGAAACCTTCCATAGCATTCATCGGTGCCTCATGGCTCGCTCTTTTGATCGGAATGATCACTTTTACCATCGGCCTTTGGAATGCTGAGATGCTGCTGAGCGAAAAGGGCTTTTATTTTACACTGATGATGTACGGGCTTTTTTCGGCTGTTTCCCTCCAAAAGACAGTCCGTGACCAATTGGAAGGACTTTTCGTGACTGGAATTTATATCGGCCTGTGCTGGTTTTCCGTAGCCTTGACACTTCTTCTGCTCGTCATCGGACTCTGGAATGCCGGAGTGCCGATAAGCGCAAAAGGTTTTTTCGGTATTTCCTATGTATTAAGTCTTTATGCCGCAGTGGCAGTCCAGAAAAACATCCGTGA
Source organism: Spirochaetota bacterium (assembly GCA_052033835.1). GTDB lineage: Bacteria > Spirochaetota > Leptospiria > Leptospirales > Leptospiraceae > DAORDI01. Next base: position 3,057 of record JBPOJG010000509.1, on the reverse strand, counting down.
TCTGCGGCTGTCCGAACAGAGTGACAAGGAAAAGATTGAATAATTCAGCACAGCATAATCTTTACTTAATTACCAGTCACTTTCACTGGGAGATCTTTTGAAGTCAGTAAATTGCCATTGGAATCCTGCAGGACTGAATTGTACTTAATAATTCACCTTACGCAGGTGGGGCGTTTTTGGAGTTTTGCCTGCCGGCGGCCCTAAGGTCTCGCAAACTTGGAAACTGCTGCAAACTTGGAAACTGCTGCAAGCTATTAAACTGCTAGATTTTCCTAATGCATTTATGAAATTACAGATTCTACCTCATATCCTATTTGCGTAAGGTGAGTTAATAAGATTTTAGTAAATTTTCTAATTTTAACATCTTCTGATCCGTACCGGACGGTACTTCCACAGAGCTGTCAAGCATTTTTCATAAGTATAATAATTTCTTTACAATTATCAAAGTTGATTTTATGTGTTTTTTAATTAATTTTTAATCACCGAAGAGGAATTATGAAGTTATTTTCAGGGTTTCTGCTTACCCTACTCCTTTCATCAGGCGACCGTCTGTCTGCCGATACAGTCACCAGGAAATCCGGTACAGTTCTGTCAAACGTAAAGGCTTTTATTAAAAAAGGGGTCATCCAAGTTGAATTCGAAGACCTTTCCAAGACCGATTTCTCCAAAAAAGATATCAAGAGCGTGAAATTTTCTCCTGTTGTCTGGAAACCGAAAGTTCCTGCGAAAGATGAAAAAGCACCGGCACCCGTTCCTGCTGAACTGGAGAATTCCGAACAGGAAAGGATTCGGGAAGCCACCGTGAATGGAGATGAATGGGAGGAAAGACCGGAATCCGAGCAGATCAGTCCGATGAAAAACGCCCTGCTGGGACTGATTCCCGGATACAGCGGTCTGTACAGAACGGACAATAAACTGGGCGGTGCACTGTTTACTTTTCTCGAAATAACCGCTCTTCTGAACTATGCCAATATCGCAGGAGCAAAACAGCAGAATATCAGATATACACAGTTTCTTCAAGACAGGCAGTTTGGAATATTCAATTTGGGCCTCTACAACGGCAATATTGGTATAGGAGGTACAACTGATACACTGATAAATACCTTTAATTCCTATTATATTCAAGGATTTCTCCTTCTTAAATACAGGAGCAATTATATAGGTGCTGTTGACAGTAAAGAAATTCTATCAGCCGCAACGGGTGCAGAATTGAAAAATCAAAGAACGACAGCAGCAGTTATTTTGGGAGCAGTACTGGCAGCTGATGCCATTGCTTCCTATCTGGCCGCATCCTCCTGGAATGAAGGGATATTCAATGGAGCAAAGACTGCAAGACCGACCACACGACTTTCCCGGTTTATTCGATCCGCCCTGTTTCCAGGATGGGGACAGATTTATGGCGGAAATGATGTCAAGGGTCTGGGCTATTTTGCAATAGGAGGAGTGCTTTTGGCAAATGTCATCCAGAAAGAGGCGGCTGCAGTGCAGGCAATGAATGATTTCAATTCATTTAATTTCCTAAATCGCTCCATTAATTTTTTAGTTGTAAATCAGATTTCACGAGACAGCATAATATCACTTTTCGCTGCTGACCATATTTCAGGCAATACATATCAGGCTGCAGAGGATGCTGTTCGTGAAAGGAATAAAGCCTGGACCTATTACGGTGCATTCTGGGCATGGAATCTGATTGATGCTGTATTTTTATCCGGAGTAAATAAAACATCAACAGATCTGAAAATCACGCCCAATGTGACTTATAGAAACGGATTTAATTCATTAGGCAGATATTCCCTCGAAACATATGTTACCCTGGCAGTCACAAAGGAGATTTTATAATGCTCAGAATATGTATTTTAATTATCCTGCTGGTTTCCTGCAGGAATACAGAACTGTCTTCAGTATCTTCTGATGTATTTAATCCCAAAAATCCTGCTGCCTATTTTTTAGCGAACAGTCTAGGCAATACATTAACAAAACGAGGAATTGCCTATATCGGATTTCAGTCAGACAGGATGATTCTGGCAACTGCTTATGATGATATTTATAGACGTTTCACTGTTTTTGAGAGTACGGATGGGAAAAATTTTACAAAAAGTCAATTTGATTCAGAGAACTGTAATGGCTCTTATACTGATTCAGGGTGCTCAATTCTGGAAATTAAATTTGAAAATGGTTCTTACCGGGTTCTTATGATCAATAAAAAAAATGGCAAGCCTACAGGCATTCGCATTGGCACTGGGTCAAGTCTAAGTTCCTTGACTTTCACAAACACCGCACCCCCTTCAGGATTTTTAAATGCGCCGACGAGTTTTGATATGATGAATGATTTTCTGAGTATCCACCGGAATCAGACTCAGTATATTTATGCTGCATCAACACTGTATTCTGTAACGGACAGTAAATGGCAGTCTGTATCAATGACCAATTCTAAACAATGCAAATCATTGTATCTGAACGACACTGGAAATCCGACCTGCGATCTTCTTTATTACCACAACGGAAGCGTATGGACGAATTCTCCTTTCTCCACAACTGACAATATTATACAAGCGAGCAATTTATACGCGATCGCCCCAGTCTTTTATATTAATGGAAAATACTGGGCATTCACTCAGAACGGATTTCTTTACAGTTCATCGTCAGGAACATTTCTGTCTTCACTCACCTTTTCTTCCCTTCATGCTTTAAGCGATGTATGGGGATTGTATCCCAAATTTTCGTTACGGAGTGATGGGAAAGGCCTAGTGGCAGTCAATAGACCAGCTCAATCCGCCAGCGACACTATGCTTGACATTTTCACCTCAAGTGACAGCGGAAGTACTTGGTTAACCGGCCAATCTATGTCGCTATTAACCGTTACTGCCATAGGAAGCCTTGGAAATACTTTTTATATGCTTGCCGCGAAACAAGACCAGTCCACGATATTGTACAAATCGGACACTGGGACTTCCTGGACGGCGGTCACACTCCCCTCATTCTGACTCATTCTATGCATTCCTTTAGAAGGCGGTTATTAACCGCCCTTTTTTAGGAATCATTCATCTCCGGAATTAA
>JBPOJG010000471.1:0-5047 GCA_052033835.1 Spirochaetota bacterium | reverse complement strand
CAGTTTCATCACCTGGATAAAAGAAAATCAGAACTTTTTTTCCGCTGAAATCAGAAAGAGAAACTTGGTTTCCATCTCCGTCAGGCAGAGTAAATACAGGGGCTGTTTTGTTCAAGAGGCTCATTTGGATACTCTGCAAAATCTGCCTTAGTCATCAAGAAATATCTTTCAAGCTTATAAGCTTCTGATGAAAACCAAAGGTTCAAAATAATGGCGAATAAGCATTTTTACTAAAAACACCCCTTTCAAAGAAAGAAATCTGTTTTTAGCTTGGCAGCTGAATTGTTTCTGAAATATACTGTAAAGAGAGATAAAACTCCGGCCAATCGAGAGTTTAAGTGCTAGAAAATTATATTGAGGTAATATTATGTCCAAGTCCAATCCTCCCGTTTTAAACCTTTCCAGAAAATTTCCTGACGGAATGTCCAATGCTCACAGCCTTCTACTTGCTGCTAAAAATGGAATCAAGGGAAATAAAAAAGGGGAAAGATATGCAATTCCTGCATTCAATGTAACTACATATCAGTCCATAAGTGCAGCATTTACTGCTTTTGATCTGCTCGGTTCAAGCGGAATCCTTGCATTTTCCAACAGTGCATTAAAAACTTTCGGTGCCGGGGATCCAGGATTTGGAGTTGAGCTGGTAAGTGATTATGTAGAAAAATGGGCAAAAAGATTCTCTATAAAAGTTGCTACACATCTCGATCATGGTGACTACATTTCTGATTCAGGACGCAAAGTTGTACAGAGTGCTGCTCTTCGTTTTACTTCACTGATGGCAGACAATTCAACAGACCACAAAAATGAAAAAGCTATGCCTTTACAGGATAACATTCTGCTCACTAGAGAAGTTGTGGATATGGCTCATCCTCTGGGAATTTCAGTAGAAGGAGAATTGGGAGTCCTCGCAGGTGAAGAGGATGAAGACACAAAATCTGACCATTCCACTTATACAAATCCAGATGAGCTGGATCAGTTTTTGAAAGGAACAGGAGTGCTGATGCTTGCTCCTACAATTGGAACAATGCATGGTCCAAATAAGGGAAAACCAGGACAGAAAGTGAAACTGAATGTAACACTTGCTCATGAACTCTTAAAAATTGCCGAAAAAATCAATCCTGATGTTCTTTTTGTTGCTCACGGAGCATCCACACTGTATCCGGAGGTTGTAGATTTTGCTGTAAAAAATCTGGAAAATCATCCTTCGGCTCAAAAATGGAAAGACTTTGTTGGAACTGACTGGGATCAGATAGAAGGTCTGATTGGAGCAGGTTTTTCCAAAATCAATACTGATACTGAGAACCGTCAAACTTTTGTTTCCGCTTTAATCGGTGCACTGAAAAAGGATTCTGCTAAAATCGACATCAGACATTATGATAAAGTGACAAGTGAGGCCCTCACTCAAAGTTACCTCAAAAAGCTGATTATGGCCGGAGACTACGGAGTATGGCACGAACCTAAAATTGACATCAAGAAATTCAAGTTTGATCTGTCTTTGGATCTGGCAGCTGCTGCCGGCCTTCCTTCAAAGTAAAACCGCACGAAAAAGCCGATCAGAGTAATATGGTCGGCTTTTTCACAGAAGTGAAAAAGATGTGAAATGTTAAAAAATACTTGTAACAAATTATTGAGTCTGATATTTTAACCTTTTATAAACGGTGTTTATTTTAGAAGTTTCGGAAAAATCGGAGCTGAAAAAACGCTAAAAAACTCTTAGAAAGGTCTTGAAATGAAAACATTCTTCATTATTCTTTTTTGCCTGTACATCTCAATGGATATCAGTGCCGGAGACTATGGCGATATTTACGGTGCTCACCCTGCCGCAAATGCAATGGGAAATGCAGTGACAGCGACAGTGAATGACAGTTCCTCAGTATTTTATAACGTTGCTGGTTTGGGTAAAATGTCCGAGGGAGATAAAATTTTTGCCAATCTGGAAAAGAAGAAGAAAGAGCAGGAAGCAGGTGCCCCGGAAAAGGAAACCCCTCCTCCGTGGGGACGATTCAAAGAAAGGGCAAGCTGGGAATGGAATGACATAAGAAAAGGAACCTTCACATACACTCCGAGTTACAGATCAGAAAAAACACCTCATGAATTGACTCTTCAGTACAATATTGCACGTCCTAGGCTGAACACATCTGCTCCTACAAATCAGGATCTGACAAAGACAAAGGATGACTATGCAGGCCTTGGTCTTACTTTGAATCTGAATTCAATCTATGACCTGAAGAGAAATTTCCGATTCGGACTGAATATGCTTATGCCTGCATCCGGAAATCTTTTAGTAATCAATGACGTAAATCCGACAGCTCACAGGTATCTTCAGAGCGGGCAGTCAAATCAGAAACCCATTATTATGGGAGGACTTGGAATAGAGCTTTGGAAAGACAGACTCTTTGCAGGAATAGGATTTACAGCTCTTGCGGGAGGAAAAGGTTCTATGCTTCTCAAGGATGTTCCGATTACCCCAGATAAAGCAATTCCAAATCAGCAGGCAACAATTGAAGTAAAACCAATGATTAATCCAGTTTACGGTCTGGCGTTTCAATACGGTAAGTTTATGGCGGGAGTTTCCTATAGGAGAGAAGTTGAACTTGGAATGGATCCAATTTCAGCAAGAGCTCAGACGACGCTTCTAGGAATTCAAATGGATCTGGATGTGGCAGTTGCCGACCATTTTACACCAAGAAAATGGGCTTACGGGATCGGCTACAAGCCGAAAGACAGCCTGACATTTACTTTCGACATCAATCGAGAACTGTGGAGTGCTTACAAACTCTCCAGAACAAAGAATACATACTCTGACCCTTGGTCAAAGTTCTATATGAATGACATTACGGTTGTACGAGGAGGCGCTGAATTTGCACTCTTTGACTGGCTGAAACTTAGAGCAGGCTTGGCAAGAAGACCTCGTCCTACACCTACAATGGCAGGGACAAACAATATTATGGACTTTGACAGATTTATTGTAACAGGCGGAACTTCCTTGATTCTTGCTCCGGGAATGTTCAGTTTTCTTCCAAACTTGAAATCCCCGATCATTCTGGATTTTGTTGTGGAATACCAAAAACTTCATGGAGAACATATTTACAAATATTTTGCAACTCAGAGAAATCCAAATTACTCAATGGGTGGAAATGTCTGGCATTTCGGTTTTTCTGTAACAACATTCCTTTGAATATAAACAAATACGCGGGTATTATTTGATTCGCTGTGATTGTGTAAGAGCATAAAGAAAGGGGTTTGGCACTGATTTCGCTTCGGCTATTGATCTAATACATTTCGTTCATTTTGAGATCTTCGTAAAGAACTGAGCTTTTACACTGTCACCGCTGGAAGAACCCAATATTTCTGTTTCGCTTGTAAAAGTGATTTTTATTGGGTTCTATTTATTTTGAGGATGACTTTTCAATAAAACAATTGATTCTGTGAAAAACGTCAGAAGTATGTTCTTCTGACCCCTACTTCCTAGTGACTATTTGAAAACCTTTTCCAGAAGTATATCAAATTCTCTTCCCTGAATAATGACGATTCTGCCTTCATGCTGTCTCATCAGCCTCTTTGCACCAATAGTCAGTTCACAGTCGCCGACCAAGAACCCTTTCTGAGCACCCTGCTCCGCTATAGAATTCATAAATTCATTCAAAAAAACATCAGACACACTTTGGTGTTTCCATTTTCTGAACCGAAAGACTGCACTTGCCACCTCATCCTGCTTATTCACTGCCAAATAATTCAGACCTTCGGATTCGAGAGCCGGAAGTTCCTTCTTTGCACGATAACCCATTTCACTGATGATTCTGGAACAGGCATTTTTATAAGAATTTCCTTTTAAGGCTAAGTACCTTGAAATTCTGTCAGGAGCCATCATATTCAATTTGGAAATGATTTTAGTCCCTTCCGAGTTTACTATCCCGCGAATATTGACAGAAATAGGCATCTTTAAGCCCGACAGCTCAAAAAATCTGTCCGCCGGAAACACCTTTTCCGGGATTTCCGCCAAAAAGGTCTTAAAATTAAATCCTCTTGCAGAAGTAACGCCGGCAGTCGCGTTGCCTTCCTCCAGATCAAATTTATAATTCGCAAGTCCAATGATTTCAATATCGTTGGGTTTTTCATATTCAGCTTCAATGAGATACTCACTTGCCTGTTCAAGATCATTGTTTGCCATACAGATCGCCGCATAGTAAAAATTCGACTCAGCGTTCTCTTCTTTCCATTCATTTCTTCTGGCAATTTCTATGCAGAGTTTTGCATTTATCATAGATGCTATATAATCACTCTGGCAGAGATTCATTACCATAATAAATTGAAAAAGAGTATAGCGAATACCGTCATCATGCATCAGATCCACTAGCGAATTTGCAATATCAAGAGCTTCCTGAAATTTTCTCTGCTTGAAAAGACTCATTGCATAAAGAAAGGCGGCAACTGTAGAATCTGGGTCCATTTCATATGCTTTCTGAAAATAGTCCACTTCAGACATTCTGTCAAGCATTGTAGCTACTACACCTCGACCGATGAAATAGGAGGAAAATTTGACCTGATCATCAGGCACCTGTCTCATAAATTTTTCGGCTAATTCAAATTCTCTCTGTCCAATACAGAGAAATGCCAGTCTGACAAGAGCTTCCATATTTCTTGGATCATGATCAAGTGCATCCAGATAATAAAAAAAGGCTTCTTCGTACATATCCTTCTGATAATATATGTTTGCAAGTCTGGCAGTTACAAGGGTGGCAGTCAGATCCCTGTCATATTTTCCGATCTGTACTACCTTTTCGAGATAGGCCGCTTCATTCAGAAGATCGCCTTCCATCCCATAGATTTTTGACATCAGATGAAGAATCTGGGGGTCATCAGGAGCAAGATCAAGCTGATCCCTCACCAGAGCCTTGGCATCCATTGCCTTTCCCATTGCTGCAAGCCCCAGGGCTTTTTCCCTGAGTCCTCCCCTGGTTTCGTAAAAGAAAAACCACCAGCCTCCAACCAAAATGAGAGCCAGCAGAAGTCCAAGGATAATAAGTGTGCCCATAAATTAAATAAA
>JBPOJG010000447.1:0-3449 GCA_052033835.1 Spirochaetota bacterium | reverse complement strand
TATCTTTAATGGTCAGATATCCTGTCTGAAACAGAAGATTTTCGAGCTGAATCGAATCTACATCAAAACTGCTCATTGCAGTATCCGTCAGTTTCACCTTATTGATATTGATGGAATTGTATTTTCTCTTTTTTATCAGATCAATCAGGAATGATGGATTCCCCGTTTCAAACCAATAATTTTTGTATTCCCTGTTTTTCAAAAATAGCAATATATCAAACGGATTGTAAACACTGTCACCTAAAAAATTATATCCATTATACCATAATTTTAATTTATCCATATTCACATCTTTCAATGCATCATGAAAGACTTCCGTCAGCTCAGATTGGGTATACCCGCAGACAGTGGCAGAGTTTCTGTTCAAAGTAATATCTTCCAGATTATTCAGCCCGCTGAACAGGTTAATTCTAGAAAACTTGGATACTCCTGTTATAAATACAAACTTTAAAAAAGCATCCGCACCTTTAATTACAGAATATAGATTTCGCAATCCATCCCGCATTTCTCTCGCAATTTCTTTATTTGTAATATTATCCAATATGGGTTTGTCGTATTCGTCTACAAGAATGACTACTTTAGAGGAATACTTTTTTTCCAGTTCCATGATCAATTCTCGAAATCGGCTGGAGACAGCCTCTCTTGTAAGAGTCACTTCATAGCGTTTGGCATTTTCCTCTAAAATATCCAATATGATTTTTTGCAATAGATTTGGATCATTTAATGCTCCGCTTCCAAAATCAATTCGAATGACAGGATGCTTCTTGCTCCAGTCCCAGTTGTTTTCCAAATAGAGACCTTTGAAGAGTTCCTTGCTTCCCAAAAATGCTTCCCGCAGAGTATCCAAAAAAAGACTCTTTCCAAACCGACGAGGACGGGAGAGAAAATAGTATGTTCCTGAATTGACCAATTCAGACAGAATCTTTGTCTTATCGACATAGTAGTATTCTTCATCAGTGCGAATCTTGGCAAACGTCTGGATTCCGATCGGAAGCTTCTTCATAGATTCAGAATTGTGAATGAGGCGGGATAGATCAAGAAGATTTAGACCAGTCGGCTTGGTGCATCATATCCTTACCCACAAGATATAGGCTCTCGCTCATTTTAAAAATCTGAATTCAGTACAAAAACACTTTATTTTACTTGACTTCGAGTGTATCAGTACAAAATTGACAATATCGGAGAGATGGCTGAGTGGTCTAAAGCAGCGGTCTTGAAAACCGTCGTGGTAATCCCACCGTGGGTTCGAATCCTACTCTCTCCGCCAAAATTCCTTTGGAGACGTGCCTGAGTGGCCGAAAGGAGCGGTTTGCTAAACCGTCGTACGGGCAAAACCTGTACCCAGGGTTCGAATCCCTGCGTCTCCGAAACTGAGGCTCTGTGGAAAATACCAGCATCAAAGATCTGATCCAAAAAATTAGAGAGTTTGTTCAAACTGACAAGTTTCAACTTTTAGTTGCTTATCTTCCATTGTTTTTCGCCTGGGTTCCTATATTAGCCGCATCACACCAAAAAGAACAAATCAGAAGAGCCTGTCTGAATTCCTGTATCTTCACTGGATATTTTTTAGCTGTGACCTTCGGCAGCATCATTATTGGATATGTCCCGTTTATAGGACAGATTCTCGGATGGCTGCTTCATTTTGCAGGTATCGCCGCTTATGTTGGGGGAAGCTTTTTTTTCCTTTACAGTGAATGGATAGAAAAAAGCATTGATTTCAGTCTGGTCAAAGAACACAGAGGTTTTTTAGAACAGTATTTTCAGCAGTAAATCCTGCGCCCATAGCTCAACTGGATAGAGTATTTGACTACGGATCAAAAGGTTGGAGGTTCAAATCCTTCTGGGCGCACCAGTTTATTTACATCAGGTAAAATAATATGATTCAATCAATCTTCTCAAAAGCCGGATTTCCTTTGGCACTGCTCTTCATCGCACTCCTCCAAAACTGTACATCGCAGTCTGAATTAAATGATAAAGTCCAAAAAAGGAAAAAGAGCTGTGCTACGCTTGCCCTTGTTCTGAAATCCGAAGAAGCAAGAACTGGTGTGACAAATTTCAATAATAATCTGACGATCATAAAATGTTATAACAGTGCTACCTCCAAAGGTGACGCTGAAATCACAGCCGCTCCATGGTAAATAAGAATCTGCTTGACTGAATGAGGAATATCAGAATTCTCATTTTCAATGAAATTCCTGATATTCCTATTCTCAACCCTCTTTATTCTTCCTGCACACGCAAAACTTACAAAAGAACAGAAAAAAGAACTTAGAAAGACTACAAAATGGCTTTCCAGCTTTGATCTTCGTTATGCAAAGCCATGGACACCCCCTGGTTCCTCAAAACCAATCAATATGGACTGTTCTGCTACAGCCAGATATATTTACAAAAAGGCCTTGGATATTGATCTTCCGAAAGGCGGATCATTTGATATGTATTCCTATTATAAAAGCAACCGACAAACCGCGAAAGCACCCAGAAAAGGAAATGAGATCAATGTTGAAAAACTCTCAACCAAATTGAAATCCGGTGATCTTCTTTTTTGGATAAATACTCACAGTGATATCAATCCAGGTCATAATCCGCCGATCAGCCATGTGATGATTTATCTGGGACGGAGCAGAAAAACAGGCGAAATGAAAATGGTAGGTGCAAATACTTTTGGCAAAGGAGATTTTACGGAAGGCGGCGGACCTGATGTTTACACATTTGATCCAAATGAATTTATCGGGTGTGTAAGAACTGATAGAAAGAATAAGAAAAGCCCCTGCATACCGGGAAAAGAAAGCAGGTTTTATGGATTTGCACGACCTGTTCTGCAAAGTGAGTCCGAGGCAGCGAATCCTTAAGACAAATATTCTTGACTAAATATGGGAATATGGCAATATGGGTGAATGAAAACAACGGTCGAAATCCCAGATGATCTTTTTGTTCAGGTAAAAACAACTGCAGCAATTCGCGGAATGACATTTCGTGATGTACTGATCCACAGTTTGGAGGCTGAGCTTGCAATTTCTTCAGAAAAAAAGGAAACGAAATTGATGATTGCACCTGAAAGGAAAATGAAAAAAGGGATCAGCGTTCTGAAATCTTCTTTCAACTTTTCATCAAAAAAGTTCCCTGCTCCTGGGCTGCTTAAAGTTTGGAAGACAGATCCTTTGAGCCTTCTGAAAAAAGCTGAACAGGAAAGAGATGATCTCCTGTTACATTGATACATCTGCCTTGCTGAGATGGATTCTCCAGTCTCCTGGTTTTTATACCGATTTTGGAAACTGGGATCATTTAGTTTCTTCAGTCCTTCTGAAACTCGAATTCAAAAGATCTATAGACAGACTGTATAAAATGAAGACAATCAGTTCTTCTGAAAAAGAATCCTATGAAGAATACTTCAGTAAGCTGGAAGAATATATCAATTGGATCGATTTGGATTCAAACATACTGAACAAAGC
>JBPOJG010000265.1:0-4158 GCA_052033835.1 Spirochaetota bacterium | reverse complement strand
TATAAGTAGTTCGATGCCCATATTAACTATGTGACAGTATTTTTATTATGTCACATACTCCCGGATAATCAGAATCAGAATAATTGTTTTTTTTGCAAGTTTTTTTTAATAAATTTGAATTGGGTACAAAATTTTTTGTCAGCCCAGCCTTCTGACATCTTCACCAATCGTATAATACGCATTGTGACCGCCAATCAGTTCAGTGATCCTCTGAAAAAGCTCCCTTGAGGGTTCCACAAAGTAATGATTATGCACACGAATGACTTTTTTGGGATTGTCCCTTGAAATCAGATGAAAAAAGACGGGGGATTTTCCTTTAAACGATGTGAGTATCTGGTACAGCTGGGTGATGATGGAAATATCTTCCCCGTAAATTCCTCTGTCGATTACAATATGGACAGATTTTTCGAGTTTCTGTTCAATGACTTCCTCATTCAGAATTTCGATTGTATTGACTAGAATCTGTCCTCTCAGTTCAGCTTCACCGATTTCCACCTTGTCTAAAATTCCGTGAAGAATCACCGCCTGATCTTCCTTCACGTATTCTTTGTATTTCTGATAGGCCTTTGGAAAAACCGTGCAGTCAATATCTCCTGTGTAGTCTTCGAGTTTGAAATTCACAAATTCTTCCTTCTTTTTTGTGAACTTGTGCTCTGGACTTGTGATGATTCCGAATATCTCCACTTTTGCACCGGAAGGAAGCGAATCGATTCTTTCCACTGTCACAGAAGACTTGAAAAACTTTAACCGATTTTTGTATTTATCGAGAGGATGACCGGAAAGAAAAAGTCCGGAAACAAGTTTCTCTCTTTTCAGTTTTTCATCCGGTTCCCATTCTTCTGCTTCCTTAGGAAGATGCAGAGGATATCTGGTTTCAGAAGATGAACCTCCGAAGAACAGATCACCCTGCCCTTCTTTTTTTCTGGTCTGCTCCCTCGACGAATAATTCAGAAGAATGTCCACAGATTCAAAAAGACATTTTCTGGTATATCCGAAAGAGTCCAGAGCCCCTGCCTGAATCAGCGCTTCAAATATCTTTTTATTGATAGTATGTGTATCTATATTCAGAAGGAAATCTTCCAGATCCTTAAAGCCTCCTGCCTGTCCTCGGGCAGAAATGATCGCATTTGCTGCGGCAACTCCCACTCCCTTGAAGGCGGAAAGCCCGAAACGTATTGTATTCTCCTCCGGAATGCTGAATGAAGCCATGGAAGTCTTCACGTCCGGATTCAGAATTTTGATTCCCATTTCACGGCTGTTGTTGATGAATTTTACGATTGCGGATGTATTGTTGTCATCCGAGGAAAGCAGAGCCGTCATATATTCAGTCGGATAATTTGCCTTGAAATACGCCGTCTGGTATGTAACCAAAGCATATGCTACCGAATGTGATTTATTGAATCCGTAACCTCCAAATTTTTCGAGCTGATCAAAAAGCTCCTGTGAAAATTTTTCGGAATGACCCTTTAATGATGCGCCTTCAATAAATTTTTTCCGAAGAGGATCCATGAGTTCCTGCTTCTTTTTGGCCATTGCTTTTCTGAGCTGATCGGATTCACCCATCGTGAATCCTCCGACGACTCTCGAAATGCTCATCACCTGTTCCTGATAGACTGCCACTCCATACGTTTCTTTCAGAATCGATTCGCAGGACTCGTGGGGATACGTTACCTTCTGCTTCCCGCTTTTCCTGTCCAAATAGTCCTGAAGCATTCCGGAATCCATCGGACCGGGTCTATAGAGTGCAATCAGAGCCACAATCTCCTCGAAAGTGCTGACCTGTGATTTTGCAACCAGGTCGGTGATACCTCCGGATTCCAGCTGAAATATCCCGAGAGTATTTGCCTTTTTAAGAAGAGAATAGGTTTTGGGATCATCCAGAGGAAGAGAATCCAAATCAATCTTTCTATTGTGCTTTTCTTCAATAATTTTGACTGCCCGATCCAGTGTCGTCAGGTTCTTCAGACCAAGTATATCCATCTTGATCAGACCGACGCTCTCGAGCTGATCCTTGTCAAACTGAGTTACAATTGCTCTGGTTCCCCTTTCCTTATCCGCTACAGTAGCCAGAGGAACAATCTCTTCCATTCTGACCGGAGATATGACTACACCCGCAGCGTGACGTCCAGTCTGCCTGATATTGCCTTCCAGTTTTTCTGCAATTACGAAGAGTTTCTTATTTGTTTCATTTCTATCTTCAATTTCCTGAAGTTCCTTTGAAAACTCCATAGCTTCAGAAATGGAATTTACCTTGGGAGGAAACGCTTTTGTAATTTCGTTTGATTCTGCGAAACTGATGTTCAGAACCCTTGCCACATCTTTCAGAGCGGCTTTTCCTGCCAGAGAGCTGAATGTGACAATCTGACCGACTTTGTCCTCTCCATACTTCTGCTTGATATAATTGATGACTTCTTCTCTTTTCTCTACGCAGAAATCCGTATCCACATCAGGCATATCCTTTCTGTCGGGATTCAGAAATCTTTCAAAGAGAAGTCCATATCGAAGAGGTTCTACATTCGTAATTCCGAGGGCGTAGGCAACAATTGAACCGGCAGCTGATCCCCGCCCGGGACCGACTGGAATTCCCGTTCTGCGGGCAAAATTAATATAATCCTGTACGATTAGAAAATACCCTGCAAAATTCATCTTGCGGATTGTATCCATCTCGAAATCCAGTCTGGTTCTGACCTCTTGTGTAATCTCAGGATATCTTTTCCGGATACCTTCTTCTACAAGAAGACTTAAATAGGATTCAGTGTCGTAACCTTCCGGCACCTGAAAATCAGGGAGAAGATGATTTCCAAATTTAAAATTCAGTTCACATTTGTCCCGAATGGCCAGAGTATTTCGGAATGCATCCGGTATTTCAGGAAAAAGAAGAGACATCTCTGCCGGAGTTTTTACATAAAATTCCTGATTGAATCCGAATCTGAGTTCATCATCAATTTTTTTCTGCATTGCAATTCTGAGAAGAATGTCCTGCGCAGACTGATCGTCTTTTTTCAGAAAATGGGAATCATTGGTCAGTACTAAAGGAATGCCTGTTTTTCGGCTGATTTCAAAATTACCCTTGGCCGCAGTATCCTGCTCGGGAATTCCATGATTCTGAATTTCCAGATAGAAATCTTCCTTTCTAAACATTTCATTCAGTTCATTTGCCAGACGAAGTGCACTTGCATCATTTCCTTCCAGAATCTTTCTCTGCACCTCTCCCGCAAGACATGCAGTCAGTGCAATGACTCCTTCACAGTTTCTCGAAAGCAGATCATAGTCAATTCTGGGTTTTCTGTAAAATCCTTCCGTAAACGAACGGCTGGAAAGTTTGATTAAATTCTTGTACCCAATTTCATTTTTTGCAAGAAGAACTAAATGATAGGCATTTCCGTCCGGGATATTGTCGAGTTCTGCTTCTTCGGATCTGTTTGCGGATACATAAAACTCTGAACCAATGATCGGCTTGATTCCCTGTTTCAGTGCCTCTTTGTAAAACTCAATTGCACCGAACATATTTCCATGATCAGAAATTCCCACCGAGCTCATTCCTGAAGCCTTTACATGTTTCATCAGATCCGGGATACGTATAGCTCCATCCAGAGTGGAATAAATCGTGTGGAGATGAAGGTGGGTAAAATCCGATTCGATCACAAGAGACATAATTGAAAACCGATACCTTTTCGTCAATTTCCTTTAAACATACCAAAGGTGCAATTTTCTGCAAAAAAATGAAGGAACGGACATTTTGGAGACAGGTACTGTTATGCCGGCAATTTTGACTGAACTCTCCGAATCATCCCTTGAAAAACTGGCCCGCCTGCAAATAAGGCCGGCTGATGCAGTCTTGTTTGGACTGATCCTAGGTCACTTTGAATTTTGCAGAGAAGATATTTCTGAAACGGATATTTTCTTTAGAATAGAAATTGGGTTTGAACTTTGGAATATTTTGAAAGAGGAGTCTGCCGTAATGAATTTGGGAATTGGGAAAACGTCTGGGCTTTTTATTGAAAGGTTTTTGGAAATGTCAGAGGGGAATGTTCTGTGCAGATTCAATCTGCACAGATAGGCATGATAAATTATTCTGCTTTTTTTGGAGCTTCTTCTTTAGCTGCTTTTTTTGTGCCGCCTTTAGCTTTGCCCTTTCCTTTAGCTTTTCCTTTTCCC
>JBPOJG010000015.1:0-2281 GCA_052033835.1 Spirochaetota bacterium | reverse complement strand
GAATGAATTTCTCTCAGTATAGATTCCCTTTCGGCTGCAGTCATATTCTGGACTGAGAGACGGCCGATCAGGGATGACAGTTTGAAGATCAATTCAGTCATGATGCCTCAATAGAATCAGGGGTTTCATGGGGTTCAAAACGGTCACGGTGTCCGTTTTCAATTAATGAGTGAAAGTTCATTTCTGATTTTCTCCATATCATTTATCAGCTTGTCCATTCTAGTTTCAAGGTAAGATTTCGCTTTTTCTTGTTCTTCTTTTTTTACCTGCTTTCCTGATCTTATCCTTTTCCGAATACGACTTATTTCCTCTCTATCCTTTTTTTTCTTCTCTCTATCTTTTTCATGCTGTTCTATGATTGCATTGCTTTCAGAATCAGTCAGCGTTTTAGGATTTTTTGATTTTCCTTTCTTCTGTTCCTGTAATAGATCATAGGCATCTTTCAAACCTAAGTTTTCACCGAGTCTTTCTTTCAGGAAATCCTGTTTTGTAAATACTGCCATATATCGTCTAGCTGTTCTCTCAGATATGAAGGGAGTATTTTTATTCAGCCAAGTCTGAAACTGTCCATGTGCAAGCGAGTCTTTCACTTTCACAAGTTCTTCGCCAAGTTCTACAGCTTTCAGGAAAGCCTGATAAGACTGCTTTATAAGTTCATTATACAAAACAGCAATTTTTTTTGCAGACTTCTTATCATTCAAAACGGTCACGGTGTCCGTTTTGGTTTTCATAGAAGTATTGATTTTATTGGCCTTTTTCACTTTGTCCGCTCCCTGTATAACTCCAATGCTCGCAAAGCATATTCCTCAGTATAACAGACTTCCAAAACTTCGCCGGTTGACCGGTTGACAATCCTGTATTCCGGCCCCGCTTGGATCATTCCCACGTCTGGAGTCCGCTTCAGTTTCTGAATGAGTGAGTCAATTTTTGTTTCGAGTGCTGTATTCATTTTTCCTTTCCTTGTAATAATAAAATTTTCAGGTTTGCCGGAGCTTCGCCTTTCCCTGTATAATAGCCTAGCATTCTAATATCAGCATGACCGGTCACTGCCATGACCTCAGCATCGGACAGATTCAGACTCTTTAAATGAGTGACTGCGTATTTGCGGAAAACATGAGGTGTCAAAGTGTCCAATCCAAAGAGCATCATGCCTGCTTTTTTAATTATGCCCAAAACAAAATTGTAAGACAGAACTTCGCTTTCATCCATTCCATTCCGGAAGAGAAAATCTGACTGTCTGAGTTTTTGAGTAGAGACGTAAAAAAGAATTTCTGACTGTATCGGGTTAGGAATGGATACCTCGTTCCCTGTCTTTTCCTGCTTGAATTTTATTTCATTTCTCACAGCATGACTGACCTTCAATTCCAGCAGGTCACCGATTCTTTGACCGGTAAAGGCAAGCAGGTTTACAATCAGGTAGTTTCTGAGTGCTGATATTTTCCGCTTGTTCGAATTTGCTTTCAGTCTCTCATTATTAAAATATTCTATAATGTCTTTCACTTGGCTTTCATCCAAGTCCATCTTGTTGGAAGTTCTCAGTTTCTTTTTTGCGAGTGTTTTACTGTCCCTGCTTTTTGGAAGTTCAATATCATAATTCTTTTCGATGTAATTTCTACAGCCCGAAATCCTTACAAGCTTTGTGGTCTGGGAAATGTCGGCAAGGTTTGAAAATGTCTGATCTATCATTTTTCTAAGTTCACTTGCCGGAATGCCTTTCAGCTCCGACTTTGATAAGCCGGAAATCTCCAGAAACATTTCGAAGCTTTTCTTGTAGACTCGGTTTGTATTCTCTGATAATGACCCGTCTGATTTTATTACCATAATAGCAATTATCAGAATACTGTATTTAATTGCAAGCATTTTATCAGATTTTCGGGATATTCTAATAATTTCTTTCCTGATTCCCGTCCGGTAAGAATCGGAGCTTTTTCGTCCGTAAATCGTTCAAAATAGAATATTAGATTTTTCTAATATGTTCATGGACTGCGGGGAAATTTTCGCTCTGATTTCGCTCATTTCTTCCCTTCATTTTCCTTTCATTTCCCTTTGCTATCTTTGCTTTCTTTGCAATGCCCTAGAATTTGTTTTATTTGTTTATTTAGGGATTTTAGGTTTTTTAGGGTTTTCCGATCCATTCTGTCCGGCCTGATATTATAATGTATTCCAGACTCGGTAAATTCGGATTTATCCCTACTCAGATAATTCAGGTTTATTCGAGTGTCCGATTTGTCAGATATTCCAATCCATTTCCCGAATATTCCCGATTGCCCGATTAGATTTA
>JBPOJG010000299.1:0-8915 GCA_052033835.1 Spirochaetota bacterium | reverse complement strand
GTTCCGGGGGCACTTGAATATTCGAGGATAAGTGCTGCAATCTCTGCAGGTTTTTTGCCCACGACGGATTCACGCATTTTTCTTTCCCCTCTGTACTTTGATTCCCAAATGTATTTCTGATCGTAGTACCCTCTGAATGAAGAGTTTACAATGATAGGGGGAGCATTTTTCTTTCCGACCCTGTCTTTATCGTAAGCTTTGATCATTTTATCAAAAGCATCCTTTACATCCGGTCTTACCAATGCTCCGCCTATATTTTTGTCGGAATATTTCTGAAGCACTTTTCCGGCAGGATAATCGCCGGTAAGATATTTTTCTTTGGCTATGCCTAGATACAGATCATCGGCACCGATGGAAAATGTACATGCTGTAATGATAAATGCAGCACATATTTTGGAATTGTTCATTTTTACCTCTTGGTTTTTCTCTGAACGCCGAGAATTTTTCTGACCTGAGTGAGTTTTGTTTCTGCGACTTTGCTCGCTTTTTCTCTTCCTTTGGAAAGAATCTGTTCGACGTAATCTAAATTGGATAAAAGTTCATCTCTTTTTTTTCTGTAAGGAGCAAAGCAGTCAGTGATTCTGTCAGCAAGTTCCTTTTTGACGTCTCCGTATCTTAAACCGGGAGTAAGGAATCTCTCTCTGAGTTTTTCTTTTTCCTGTTCGTCGCAGAAAAGAGAGTATATCGAATAAACTACACTCTTGTCCGGATCCTTTGCTTCATCCACTCCTGCAGAATCGGAAACAATGGACATAACTGACTTGCGGAGTTTTTTCTCATCATCAAATATATTGATTGTATTCTTATAGGATTTGGACATTTTCTGTCCGTCTGTTCCGGGAATGACTGCTGTATCTTCTTCTATTTCCGGGAGGGGAAGTTTAAAGACTTCTCCAAAATTCTGATTGAACCTCTGTGCAATGTCCCTGGTAATTTCCAGATGCTGCTTCTGATCTTTTCCAACCGGAACAATATCTGAATCAAAAGCAAGAATGTCTGAAGCCATCAGAACTGGATAACAGAAAAGTCCTGCACTCGGATTGAATCCTTTTGCTGTCTTATCTTTGTAAGAGTGGGCGAGTTCGAGCTGATTGACTGTGATGCACATACTTAAATACCAGGTGAGTTCGGTCACTTCAGGTACATCGGACTGTATCCAGAAAGTGCATTTATCAGGATCGAGTCCAAGAGCCAGAAAATCACAGACTGCATCGTATATGTTTTCCTGCAGGATTTCTCGGGACTGAAATGTAGTCAGAGAATGAAGATCTGCAATGAACAGAAAGAGATCAGATGAATTCTGATAACCGATCATCTTTTTCATTACTGAGAAATAATTTCCCAGATGAAGTTTTCCTGAAGGCTGAAGTCCGGTAAGTATTCTTTTCAATGAAGATGCCCGCCTGGAACAAAAGACTTTCCTGTGAGTCTCTCATATTCAGTATTCAGTTTGGCAAGATCAGTATCGTATTTCTTGTAATTCATCAGAATTGAAGAAATTGCAGGATCATGGAAAAGATATGCAAAATTATAAAGAAATTTAGTAAGTTCAAATATACATTCTCTTACAGTTCTTCCGTGCATCCTGTTGCCTGTGACGAGTTTTGCTCCCCTGTAAGGAATGAATCTCTGCATAATCTTGATTTCTTCGATTGTCTTGTCTTTATTGGCAACAGTTCTTTCGTTGATGTTGCCTGCATCTTCATAATTTTTTGCAAGAGCATCATTTTCCACAACTACAGTCAGTTTTTTTGCAAACTTGCCGAAGAAGTCGGCTGAATCTGCAATCAGTTTTACCAGCTGCTGTTCGATCTGATCTCCGGTTCCCTTGGACTGATCTTCAAAGAACTTGCTCAGAGGATAGATGAAGCTTGGAAATTTTTTATTGAACATATCCAGACTGCGGATGATGCTGTTGAGTTTGTCTATTTCCGGGAAAAATAGACCGTTCTGGAAAAGAAGCACATCCTTTATGCTTTCAGTATCTACTTTAATATATCCTTCAAACAGCGGGAGGTAGATGGTTTGAAGATCTCTGCAGAGTACATAGAGCAGTTTCGGCGCATTCTGAGGAATATTTGCTCTGACGGTTTCTGCCTGAGGATTGTCCTGATAATGATGTTTTATATGTTCATCTATGATCATATTTACAAAATTCAGAGAAACATTCCCGTCTGCCTGGAATGTGAAATAATTTTTCTTGATCATTTCAAGTTCTTCAATCATTCCAAGTTTTGTCTGAATGTCTCCGCCGATTCTCGCTACGCTCAGTTCAATCTGCTTGACTACTTCCGGAGGACCGGCATATTTGTTTTCGTCAAGAGGACCGACGCCCAGCTTGTCCACAATTTCCTGCCAATCCACAAGTTTTTTGGTCTGGATCACATGAAACGCAACGATGATATCTTTTAATGTAGGTCTTCTGGATTCGAGAGTCAGAGAATAACTCAGTCCCCTCATCAGCTGTTCAATTTTCTGTCCGAGTTTGGGTTCCATTTTGACAAGCTGAGGAACTTTTTCCATTACAATTTCCTTAGTTCTTTGGTACTGAAGAACCCGGATATAGTACATTTGCATTTTTGTGGAACGGGAGAGAAAAATTTCAGGAGAAAGGTCATCTCTGAAAAGAGAATCCAGCGAAATAAATGAATTGAAGAATCTTCCGAAATTTGCAATGATATTGTAATCGATAGGTTTCCAGATTTTCCAGCCGACCTGTTCTGCATATTTGAGTGACTGTGCAGTTGCGATGATTTCTTCTTCTTTCAGAAATTTGAAAACTCTCTGTACATTTGGAGAAATTGTAGGATTTCTTCCCAGAAGGCCCATATCCAATGCTTTGGATTCTTTTGCAAATTTAGACAGATTCTGATTTGTTCCGAAAAGTCTGCCGAAAAGTCCGCTTTCTTTCTGTGCTGCTATTTTGGCGGCCGTCTGCAGTTTGATGTCAGCACCCTTTGATACATCACCAATGGATTCAAGAGTCGGATTGGATGGTTTTTTTTTCATCCCTTGCTTCTCTCTGCTTCAGTTTTTCCTTTTTTTCAAACTCTTCATCGAGTTTTTTGATCAGATCAATCCTGATAAATACATCATTCGATCTGGTGATGATCTCATCTACCTGAGCCTGATGTTCAGCTGTCCTCTGTTTTCTATACAGATTTGCAAAAATCTTATGAGCTTCTGTTCTGGAAATGTTCTGATCCACTTTATTCCCTCTGGTTTAATGGGTTCTCTACAATTTGAGCACTGGATGGGGGGTGAAAATTGAAAATACTGGCCGGAAGACCAATGTTCGTCTGAATTCCTGAGAGTGCTACTTCAAAAAATTCAGATCCCCCTCTAGGTCTCATTCGGATACTTTGGAGCAAATTATTAGGAGTAAGCTGTACAATGATTTCTTCATAGTGTTTTTTTGAAGATGTCAGTCTGAGGGTCTTCCCGGACGCAGTTACATTTTCGTAGCCTGAAAGAAGGCCGTAAAGACCGCCTGTTCCGCCTCTCAGATCCTGCTTTCCTGCAATTGCACTCCCCGGATTGTAAAACCAGAGATTTCTTCCATTTGCAGAGATGACTCTTCCGTCAGAAAGCTTCACATAAAGACTCTGAGGTTTCTTGTAGGAAAGAAGCCCAGTCAAATTGCCTATTTTCACATTTGCCCGTATCGTGTCTGCACTGTTCATCGTTGCTAGAAATGAAGCGAGAAGTTCTTTTCCCGATTCTGCATAGAGATGAGACTGAAAGATCAGTAAAAAAATCACAAATATTTTATTAAGCCTGCGCATATTGGCAATTGTACATAGTAGGGGATTTATGAAAAGTAAATTAACGTGACTTCAACTCGTGAATAGGCAAAGTGAACACTGTTTTTTGGGGCAGGCAATACTGTTCGATATACAAAAAAAAAGCGTAATGTCAAAATTAGATCAGTTTCCACTCTTCAGATACTTATAAACAGTTCTGATGAGAGACTCACGCCCTACAGGTTTTACTAAAACACTGTCGCAGTTAGCCGAACCTTGCTCTTCCATTGAAAGACTGCTGACTTCTGCAGTGAGGGCAATGATCGGGATGTGTGATGTGGCAGGATTTTCTTTCAGAATTTCAGCAGCTTCATGACCGTTCATCTCAGGCATCTTCATATCCATAAGGATCAGATCGGGAAGAAAATTTTCTGTTTTTTCGACTGCGATTTTTCCGTTTTCTGCTTCCAGCAGTTTCAGATTTCTGTAAGGTTCGAGAATTTTCTTCACAAGCTCTCTGTTCAGCCGCACGTCATCAACGATCAGCACGACTGCATCCGGGAAAACAATATCCTTCAGGCTGACTGTTTCTTCCAATCTGTTTTTTGAAGTTCCTTTTCCGATTTTAACATTTCTGAATGAGATGCTGAACTGAGTTCCTTCTCCCTTTGCGCTTGAGAGAGAAATTTTTCCGTTCAGAAGTTCTATCAGCTTCCTGCTGATCGAGAGTCCAAGACCTGTTCCTCCGTATTTTCCATTGTCCTGTCCTTTTGCCTGGGTGAATGAATCAAATATTCTGTCCTGTTCATTTCTTTCTATCCCGATCCCTGTATCCTCAATCATTATTTTCAGATGCACTGTATTGCCTGACTCATCTTCTGCTTCTGCAGATGCACTGACTTTTACTGAGCCTTTTTCTGTAAATTTCACTGCGTTTCCAATCAGATTAAGGAGAATCTGTCTGAGTCTGGTTTCATCAAAAAGAAGATATTCAGGAAGAGCAGGGCTTACTTCTGTCTCATAAATGAGATTTTTTTCCGAAACAGTATGAGAGAAAATGACTCTCATTTCATTCAGAATATCATGTATTTTTATTTCATTATATAATAGTTCAATTTTCCCCGATTCAATTTTGGAGAGATCCAGGAAATCGTTGATCAGCTGCAGAAGCATTTTGCCGCTGAGTATGATGGAATCTGCAAAATCGAGAAGATTTTTCTCTTTCAGTCTGGATTGAAGAATTTCAGCGAATCCCAGAATTGCATTCATCGGGGTTCTGATTTCATGACTCATATTGGCAAGGAATTCACTCTTCAGACGGTTTGCAGATTCTGCATCTTCTTTTGCCTGCAGGAGTTCAGTTTCTGTATGTTTCTTTTTTGTGATGTCTACAAAAGTAAATACAGTTCCTTTGATTTCATTTTCAATGATCTGAGGGATTGTATAGAATTCAATATACCGTCCGTCGCGAAGTTCCAGAAGACCGTATGTTTCACTGTCAGAAAAGGATGCTTCAGGATTCAGGAAAGTTTCCAGCAGTTCGGGGTTTTTTACCTTGGACTGAAGATGAAGCAGAATTTCCCGACTGTCTTTTCTTTCCAGCATCTCATTCGGGATTTCCCAGAGAGCTGCGGCATTTACATTATGACAGATCACTTTTCCAGCAAGACTGACTGCGAAGATTCCGTTCGGTGTCGAATTCAAGGTTGCATTCATAAGAGAAATGGAATTGGCAAGCTCCCTGGACTGTTCTTCCAGGGTTGATTTTGCTTTCTGAAGTTCCTCTTCTGCGCGTCGTTTCAGAAACAGTATACTTTTGGATGTTTCAAATGCTGCGGCTCTCTGTGCATTCAGAGGATCATTATCATTTATTTCCATAGTTATGTTCAGATATTTAATTGCATTTTAATCAGCTGCCCTGTGTCTGTATCTTATGATGAATTAATGATGGGATTCTGTTATCCAAAAAGTATTTTTGAAGCAAGAGCAGTGCCTTCCACTCTGGCCTGAATTTTGGCAAACGCAGTTTCCCTGCTTGTGGATGTATCGTCGCTGAACGGAGAAAATCCGCAGTCGTCAGTTGTTCCAAGCTGTGCGAGCGGAATAAACTCTGCTGCTTCCAGAACTCTGTCTCTGACTTCTTCCGGTGTATCAATTTTTGGATTTAACGGATCAATGACTCCGACATATGCAGTCTGATAGGGTTTCAGATAATCTCTGATCATCTTCAGAACCCTTTTCCGATCCGGTTCTCTGGCCAGTGCAATAAAGAATCTTCCTGCATTCAGCTCGAACAGACTCGGAAGAAGTTCTGAATAGTCCACATCTGCACTGTGCGTTGAATCTTTGTCGCCTCCGGGACAGGTATGGATTCCAATTCGTTTCCTGTCTTCAGTTGTAAAACGGTCAAGAGCCATATTGTTGAGCTGAATAAAGCTGTTCAGAAGCCCTCCAGTCGGATCAAGTTTTACTGAAAGTCTTCCTTCCGTAAAATCAATCTGAACTGTGTGCGCTCCTTTTTTGAGGCAGCTTCTGATTTCTGTTTCATGTTCATGAAGCATATCTTCTACAAACTGATTTCTCGGATAATCCGGAATTTCCTGTGCAGGATAAAAAAGGCTGAGTGCTGATGGCGAGATGATTGCCTGTTTTACAGGAAGTTTTGTGTATTTCTTTGCTGTTTCGAGAAACATATCTGCATGGATATTGTAACGGAAAGGTCCGTAGGTGAGGCGGGGCCACTGCTGGTAATGTCCTGCAGCAAAATGCAGTTTGAACCCGTCAGGTGAAAAATTGGGGAGTCCGTCAATTGCGTATGTTGCAAAGTTATGGTATTTTCTCTGTTCTCCGTCTGAAATGACAGGTGAACCGGTTCTTTCGAAGTGCTGAACTGTATCTATGACTGCCTGAAGGTAAAGTTCATCCATTTCTGCATCGGATAATTTTCCCTTCTTATGCTCTTCTATGCTGTGAATTAAGGGAATTGGCCTAGGAATGCTTCCTATCGGCTCTGTCGGAATTGAGGTCATTCTTTTGAATCCTTATTGCCTACAATCCTGACTTTGCAGTGTATGTCAAATCAATTTTTTATTGTAATTACGGAATCATTATGGTAATATGAATTATAGTGCGACTTTGTCAAGTCGCACTGATCGCATTTGCAGCCATTTACTTTATACGACGGCTAAAGCCGTCGGGGAAAGGGGAAAAGTCCTGCCGGACAGGCTTAAAGGGGCAATTGCCCCTTTAAAATCCCCATTTTCTGAAAGCAGGTATGATTATTTAATAATTATGTAATCTTTCAAAAATTGGAACCTGACAAAGTCGCAATAGTATAATGAAAATCTTTCATGACTTTTGTCGTTTTAAAAATTCAATGAATTGATATACTGTCATTATTGAAGATACTATTTTTTATTTTTCAGTCTCTCATCAATACGTTAATATATCTGATTCATAATGACTAGGTATATTCCGAAAGCCGGTGATTACAAAGAAAACCATAAAAGTAATACCCAGATTTCTAATAGCGAAGCGTCGCAAGCGCGGAAGTCGCTACTGCGTTCGATTAGAAATCTGGGTAATACTCATAATGTCTCCTTATGAATAAAGACAGGAATTTTCAGGAAAGAAGTGGATCAGAAAACAGGGAGCACATTGACTCCCTGACGAAATGCGGTGACTCTATTCCAGAAGATCTTCCGGAACTTCTACGAGTCTTTTTTTGTAGGATTTCTTGTAGGATTTTTTGAATTTGCTGTGACAGGCCTTGCAGGATTTTAAAAGTTCACCTGATTCTATATGAGAATTTACTATCGCAGTCCATTCTTTTTTGTCGTCTTCCGGTGCAAGATCAGGCAGAATTTTCAAAAGGGCTTCGAGTTTGGTTCTTTCCTTTTTTCTTTTGAATGCTTTCTCTGCATCTTCAAAATGGTCTTCCATCAGATCATGCATTGTGATCGATTTCATCTTTTTGTCTCCGGCTCCTATACTTAAGCCGAAGACAGTCATCATAATAAGTGAAACAAACAGTTTAATCTTCATACTACTTAGACCGGTTCAGAAAATAATTGTCCATTTCTTTGATGATCGGCAGAACAGCTTTTTCATACTCCAGAATTGCAAGAACTGCTTTTTCGTAGATGCTCATCACAAGTGCCTGAGCAGCATCACATTTCTGTTCTTTTCTGAATGATTCCGTATGCAGTGTTTCAGTAATGGAACCGTCTGCGAGAAAAGGAAGGCATCCGAGAAGATTTTGTACAACGATTTTGTCGTCTCCTGCCACATGGGACGGGTCGAAAATGACCGGGAGGATTGTCTTTTTCTTTGCATGAGTGATTACGTTGAAATCGGGAGTATTTCTGCAGTATCCTTCTTTGATAAAAAGAGTTTTCACTCCTCTTTCGCAGAGTACAATGTCCAGATTTCCCTGATTTGCAATGTATTCTGCTGCAGAGAACCATTCTTCTGATTCATTTCCGAATCCGCGTTTGAGTATGACCGGTTTTTTTGTTTTTCCCACTGCTTCGAGAAGTTCAAAATCCTGAGCGTTTCTTGTGCCGATCTGAATCATATCCGAATGTTTGGCCACTTCTTCTGCCATTGTATGATCCATCACTTCTGTAACGTAAGGCAGTCCTGTCTCTTCTTTGACTTCGTCCAGAATTTTGATCCCTTCCCATCCGAGACCTCTCCAGTCTGTAGGACGTGTTCTAGGCTTGAATGCACCGCCTCGCAAAATAATTCTGTCCAGTATATTGAATTTTTTACCGATTTCCACTGCCTGTTTTGCAATTGTGAGAGTCTGTTCCTTGGATTGAGGGGAATCCGGTCCTACTAGGAATATATGCTTGCCTCCGCCGATTTTGCGGATCAGTCCGTCGGGTCCTTTGACCTCAACGATTCTGCTCGGTCTGTGAACGACTTCTCCGTTTTTTCCTGCACCGACTTTTGCAATGTTTTTGTAAGGGATGGATACAGCCCAAAGTCTTCTGACTCCCGCCAGTTCTTTAACGTAACCTTCTTTTTCGGATATTTTTCTTGTATCGCCGATAAAATGGACTGTGTCGCTGATGCCGCCCCCTCTGATGATTTCGATGGAGTTCCCACATTCTTCTGCCAGTTTTTTGATTGTTTCCTCTGTTTCAGGAAAACCTTTTTCCAGTTCTA
>JBPOJG010000026.1:0-1689 GCA_052033835.1 Spirochaetota bacterium | reverse complement strand
AAATTGAATTTGTAGAACTTATGATTCCTTCACTTAAAAAGTTCCATGGAATAAGTCCGCTCATAAGCCATAAACTGAAGGGAACGGAAGTTTCAGTCCTTGCCCGAATCCCGTAAGTAAAAACTATCCAAAGCAAAAACAAACTTACAAGAGGCTGAATAAATACCCAGAAGAAACCTATATAAGAACCCAAATACCTGTTTTTTATATCTCTTTTGGTCATTTCCCAGAGAAGACCTCTGAACTTAATAATGTCAGTTATAAATTCAGAAGTTTTTTTTACCAATCTGAGAAAAGTATTTATATTAAGAAATTTTGTCAGGATAGATTTTATAGTGCCGAATGGTCGCAATTTGTTTACTCAAAAATTGAAGAAAGTTTTAAGACTTTTGCAAAACTTTCTTCTGTAAAGTTAATTTTACAGCATCCAAAAGTTTTGACTGCATCTGAGATTTATCAATATACCGAATATATCATTTAATACATCTGCTTGCAGTGATTAAGAATGGAGGCATAGAGCAGTCAATGATTAATTTACCGACAGCATTTCAGCTTAGCAGTTTCATAACAGCAAATTCTTTTTCAAGAGCATATACCTAAAACAGGTCAGTTAATTTCCCCTGACGACTAGATAAGGAACAAAGACAAGCTTTTAAAAAGTTATTTAACCGAAAGAAGCATTCCCGGATTTTTTTTCAGGACTTCATCTTTTGCTGCCTGGGACTGAAGTTCTTCAATTTCTTTTTTGATCAGTTCATATTCCTGCATTTTGATCTTCAGAAATTCGATTGTAAGATGCGCTTTCTGTTCAATTCCCTTCGGAGTCAGTATGTATGCATATGCTTTTTTATTCTGGCTGTTGCGGAAATTCTTCATCTTCAGAGATCCTTTGGTGACAAGGGCCTGGATGCAGTAATTGATTTTTCCAAGGCTCACGCCGAGTTTTTCAGATAGTTCTCTTTGGCTCAGAGTTGGTTCTTCTGACAGAAGTGAAAGCACTTTATGACGTATATCCACTGTTTTGATCCGGCAATGTTCAGGAATATGAAAACTTTTTTGTAATTATGAAATAATTTCACTGAAGACAGCTTCGCCGCATGAGTCCCATTTTCCTTTTTTTAGAAAAATGAATGAGCGAAACATTCCTACTCACTGCTAAAGAAGCAGACAAGTGGAGAAGACGTGCATTATACAGCCTCATTCAGATGACAGCATAATGTGCGTTCAACTAATGAACACTAAAACTGTAAACGGTTTTTTCTGCAAGTCCTTTTTGAATACGGCACTTTATCATCTTGACAAATCCTGTATAATTTTGAGAATATTCCTATGGGACTCGAAGACAAAGAATACACTTATTCCGACTACGAAGAACTCGAAGAAGGCGCTCCCTATGAACTGATCGGAGGCAGACTGATTATGAATCCGGCACCTGTGCCCTATCATCAGAGAATTTCCAGAAATATAGAATTTGCATTGTACGAATTTGTAAAAAAGAACAGACTGGGCGAGGTTTTTTATGCTCCGATCGACATTCATCTGGGAGAAAAAGAAGTCTACCGGCCGGACATTATTTTTATTTCCAAAGACAGAACTTCGATCATAGGCAAAAAAAACATTGAAGGCGCGCCTGATCTTGTCATTGAAATTCTGTCCGAATCCACCGCATACAATGACCTGCGGAAAAAG
>JBPOJG010000400.1:0-6794 GCA_052033835.1 Spirochaetota bacterium | reverse complement strand
TACAGGAGGACTTGGAATCGGGATAGACAGACTGGTCATGCTTTTCACTGACAGTCCATCCATCCGTGATACAATTTTCTTCCCTCTGATGAGACATCAGGAGCATTTTCAAGGCTGAAAGAGAATTACAGAAACCCGAGGCTGTGTAAAAATATATTTACCACGAATGAACACAAATAGACACCGATATTAGAATGGAATTTATTCACCATTCGAAATGAATCTATTGAAATTTTCCAATATAACATCTGTGTTCATAGCCCGATAGGGCGCGTGTTTATCTGTGGTTAAACCCTTTTACACAGTACTAGGTTTCTGATCGTTAACGGCAGGCGGGGATTATTTTTCCATTATATACGAATGCCTCAAATAGCTTCTCCAGTAAACAGAGATTCATTCAATCTTTCTTTTCCCAAACTGACGTTCTTTGAAAAATCTGCTTCTTTTACCTCAGGAATATAATCCGTAAATGTTGCACAATTGTTCAGAATTAAAACTCCCGACAGAATTAAAGCTCCGAATCTCATTTTCATTCATCCCCTCTCTTTTTTCTATACTGATTCAGAAGTTCTACAATAAGCTACGTTATTATTTCTGCACTGCTCGGCAGAACCCTTTCATCTGAATAAATATTGATTTCTTTTTTTCCTGACACTTGACCTTCCAGTCTGTAGAGAATTTTTTCATCAGAATCTGTTACTTTCAGTGTGCAGGCGTAATGTGCTTCATCGACTGTTACAGTGCCTCCGAACCAGATGTACATTGTCAGAGTAATCATTGCCAGAGGAAAATATAATGGGTAAAGTTTCCTCTCATGAGAGTATTTTGTAAAATGGAACTGAAAACTTCGAAAACTGTCTTTTATTCTTTTTTTTTCTGTAAAAAGAAAACATCTTTGAAGTACTTCCCTTTCATAAAGCATCCTGCCAAGTTCATTGTAAGATTGTCTTCAGTCGCCTTTCGATGAGTTTCGGAAAGTTCCGGAATTGCCACTCTCTCAATTACAGCTGTCTCCGGGAGAGTTGTCTGAATCTCCGGTGGACGCAAATCAGAAGTAGGCGGCAGAGATATACAGTTGACCAGCAGACTGAAATGAAGAAAGATAATTGTTTTTAATTTGCCCATTATTCGAAAATCTTCACAGTAATTATCTTTTATCAATCGAATTTCAGCTTTTTCGTAAAGTCTGTTCCATCTGACCAGTGTAACATTGATTGCGCAGTAACTATCCCCACGAAATCAGGAAAGACTGAGAAACTTTAAAAAAAACATACCGTCTATGTTGAAAATTTATCTCTCACAAGAAAATAAGTCTCCATGATTCCCTTTCCTTTCACCTGAATTTCTCTTCTGTCCTCGAACTCAAATCTGTCCTGAAGTTTCAGATACACTTCTTTTGAAACGTGAATTTTATCCTCCACTCCGTGAGACTCCATCCGGCTCGCAGTGTTTACACTGTCACCCCAAAGATCATAAATAAACTTACTTTTCCCGATTACACCGGCAACGACCGGTCCTGTATGAATCCCTATCCGAATCCGAAAGTCTTTCAGTTCCGGAGAAATTCCCCTTCTCATCACTGACTGCATCTCAAGGGCACAAAGGGCTACTGCTTCACAGTGATCTTCTCTGGCTTTCGGAATCCCTCCTGCGACCATATAGGCATCTCCGATCGTCTTGATTTTTTCGAGACCGTAGACTTGAATGATTCGGTCAAATTCAGTAAAAAGATCATTCAGAAGCACTACAAGTTTCTCAGGTTCCATTGTCTGCGAAAGAACAGTGAATCCTACTACATCGGCAAAGAGAATTGTAGCCTCGTTTGTCCTGTCTGCAATGACAGCATCACTTGCCTTAAGACGGTCTGCTATCGAAGAAGGCAGAATATTCAGAAGAAGTGTCTCTGATTTCTGATGTTCAATTTCCAGAAGATCCTGTGATTTATGAAGTACATTATAATTATAAAGAGTCAGAATATACACCAGTATGCAGAGTGAGACAAGAGTGAGAAGTCTTGCCATCCGGAAAAACTCGGGCGGAGCCTGCAGAATCGGTCCCCTGTCAGTCAGATAAATTTCGATTCCGATAAAGAGAACAAGAGCTGAAAGTGAGACTGTTTTTATGTATCTCATCTGGTACGGAGGGTAGATATAAAATGCAAAAAGTGAAACTACAAGAAGAAAGAGATGATTGTCCGATTCACGGCCTGCCTGAAGTGAATTCAATGTGACGCAGAGCATTACTGTACCTGAGTAAAAAAGCCTTGCAAACAGATGCCATCCCATACGGTTGAAGACTGGGATAAGGAGCCAGAGAAGCGGAAAAAACACTGAATTGAAAATAACAAATCTGCTGGAGGGAAGATTCGGAATCATACCAGGAATCAGTGAAAAAAGCCAGATTCCGGTAATCAGCCCAATCCCGTTTGTCAGCCGGATAAACTTTGCTTCTTTTTCCGGCAGATCAGCAGAAACTCCGGTATTTACAAGCCCTTTCCAAAAATTCATAAGTGAATTCATCATAAGCAGACATTTTATTTATTCAGATACAGAATCAATAAAAAATATCAGACGGAT
Organism: Spirochaetota bacterium; assembly: GCA_052033835.1. Taxonomy (GTDB): domain Bacteria; phylum Spirochaetota; class Leptospiria; order Leptospirales; family Leptospiraceae; genus DAORDI01. The sequence goes on along the minus strand of JBPOJG010000400.1, from coordinate 4,218 downwards.
AATATTTCCTGGCGGAATAAAAAAATATCCAGCTGCCTCGCAGGGAAAATTTTTCAAAGGAAAAAATCATATTCACCGGTACCGCGAACAATGAGTTTTTCCAGCCTTCTCTGTGCTTTTTGCGACAGACAAATCACTCAGATTATTAATTATATTTTATTTTACAATTAACTGCATCTGCTTCGCACTGCTCGAGCTGGGTTTACCCTGCCGGGGTTTCGCAAGCCAGTAAGCCGGCATTGCGTAAAAGCATAAAAAAAGGTTCACGCGGAGGCGCGGGGAGTAAAGAGTGTGGAGTTCGCAGAGAACTGATTCGGTTGGGTTAATTTTTTTGTCTGTTTCGAACTCTTCAGTAAAGTGAAGCTTTTACACAACCCCCAAGTTATTGAAGATGGCTTGCGCAATTTTGAAACGGCCTAAATCCCTATTTGTTTCTTAATGAATTTGATTTTTCCGATTATTTCTTGATTATTTCAACAACTCTAATGTCTCAATTTGATTGCCTCAAACATTGACACCATACTGCGTTAAAAAAATGCTGATTCTATATAGACAAAACAGTCTGATTTACCGTTTTAGAGGAATATTTATGAAAAAAGAATACAAAAAAAAAGCGGACGAACTCCGCAAGACACTGCTCCAAGGCAATATAAACCTGATCAAAGAAACAATTGCACAACTGAAGAATGAAAACAACTCTGAATTTGAAGAGGACCTTCTTCAGGGTATCCGGTATGAGAATGCAGAGGAATACACCGGATATGAATCCTGGAACTTTGTTCCGAATGAATTTTTTACTTTATCAGAAACGGATGATCAGACTCCTGAAAATACAGGAAGTATTTGGTTCGCTCTGATTTCCATCGTCGGAAACAGTGAGTGCAGAACAGCAATTGAATTAAAAAATAATATTAAATCATTAAATTTTTTCGGAATGAATCTTCCGGAACTTCCTCCGGAAATCGGAAACTTTACCGAACTGACTGAACTTGTATTAAACAACTGTCTGCAGTCTGCATTTTTTCCTTCGGATGAACCTGTTCCCGAAGTGAGTTTTCCGGCAGAACTAGGAAATCTGAAGGAACTTAAGTCTCTGGATATGGGTCAGAATGCAGGCGTTCGACCTCCGAAAGAAATTTCCAGACTGCAGAACCTGGAAAAACTGATTCTAAGCAGCTGTCAGCTGAATGAATTTCCGGAAGAAATCTGTGAACTGAAAAAACTGCAAAGACTGATTCTCGACAATAATTCCTTTACTTCTCTTCCAAATTCCATAGGAAATCTGACTGAACTTCTAGAATTGAATCTGACTTACAATAGGCTTACAGAGCTTCCTTCAGAAATCGGCAGACTGAAAAAACTGGAGATATTGGAAATTGGCGGAAATCCAGTCCAATCCCTTCCGGAAGAAATGAGATCTCTTTCCAATCTGAAAACTCTCAGTCTGTATGATCATTGTCTTACATCTTTTCCTTCCGTTCTGAAAGACTTGGAAAATTTAGAAGATATGGAAACTGCTTTCACTCCGTGGATTGAAGATGATAATATATCTGAAGTTCTTCAGGATACATTCGGCAAAGAAGCCGAGGAAGCAGATCCAAGAATCAAAGTGCTGAATCTCGGAAATTCTTATCCCAGAGCAGCTGCTGTATGGAAAAATAAAATTGCCTGTTCATCCGAAGAGGAAATTTTTCTTTTCGATTCGGACAGTTTAGAACAGATTTGGAGTGATGATGCACCTGGAATCAGTCTTATTTCATTTTCTGCAGACGGAAAGTTTTTCATCTGTGTTTCAGACAGCGGTTTTATCAGAAGATATAATGTATCTAAAAATAATGCAAAACTGAAATGGGAAGCAGAAACAGAAAATATGCCTGTCTCTCTCTGCATTTCCAAAGATTCCGGGCTTTTTGCAGTCTGCTATCAGGATACGGAAGGATTTATCTGGATCAGAAAATGCTCTGACGGAACTCTTGTAAAAAAGTTCGGAAATACCGATGAAGACGGACCCTACGAAGGATACGGATACGGTGGACTTGTTTTTTCTGCTGACGGCAATACTGTCTATGCAGCAGATCAGGACTGGAGCAGAGTCAGATGCTGGAATGTAAAAACTGGAGAAGGTCTTGCGGCCTTGACAGAAGAGGGAGTACAGTTCTGTTCAGTTGACTGCTCCGCTGACGGCAGTTACCTTTTCACAGGGGCTGTGGAAACACCCGGGGCTGTCTGGGATCTTAAAAATCATGAAAAAATTATGGACATAACAGATGAAATGGGTATGACAAGAACAGTATCTGCTCATCCTTCAGAGGACACTGTTCTCTGCACAGCAGCAGTCAGCGGGATCAATGTATGGGATGTCCTTCTGCAGAAAAAGATTGAAGAGTTCCTGCTTCCGGAAGGAAATTATTCCATAAATTCTCTTTCTTTCTCGGAAGACAATTTCATCTGTGCACTTATTTCATATCAGGGATACGAGAAGCAGAAAACCGGAAGCTCATTTATTGCACTGGCATTCTTATCTGATGAGTCCTGAATATAAAATAATGGTTGAAAAATATAAGAAGATAATTTCTGAACTGCAGATGCTTTTTCATTCGAAGAGCATTGACGATCTAAAGAAAGCATTGAACAGAGTCTCCGAATTGAACGATCCTGAGCTGGAAGAGGAGCTTCTTTCAGGAACTCTTTATGAAAACAAACCTGGAGGTGGAGGCTTTTCAGAATGGTCGATCAGCAGAAATGAATTCTTCACTCCCCCGGAGTCTGAAAACAATTTTGAAATCAATGAACTGGAAGGAAATCTCTGGATAGGACTGATATCTCTTTTAGGAAAAAGTCAGTGTCCGACTGCTGTCAGACTCAGAAAGGAAATAAAATCGCTTTCTTTCTTCGGAAGTTATATGCCGTATCTTCCTCCGGAAATCGGAAAGTTTACAAACCTGGAAATCCTTATTATCAACAATTTTATTCCGCCTGCTTTTGAACCGGAAAAAGTAAAACCTGCTCCCCTTCCCTCTGAAATTGGAAATCTGAAAAAACTGAAATGGCTGGATATGAGCCAGAACAGAGGACTTGCTCCTCCTCCTGAAATCGGAAAACTGCAGAATCTCAAAACACTTCTGATAAGTGCAAATATAATCACAGAAATTACTGATGAAATATGGAATCTGAAAAATCTCCGCACACTGAATCTGGAGAACAACAGACTGACCTCTATCTCAGAAAAGATCGAAAATCTGACGAATCTGAAGACACTGAAGCTCCTCGGAAACAGTCTGAAGACCCTTCCGCCTGAGACAGGAAAACTGGCTAAGCTTGAGGACCTCGAGATTATGTACAACCCCCTCGAAAGCCTTCCGGATGAAATGGAAAATCTGAAAAAACTGAAGTCCTTCTATCTTGTAAACACAAGACTGAAAGAATTTCCCCCGGTTCTCCGAAAACTCAAAAAAACAGCACCGATGCAAGAGGATTTTTTCCCATGGCTCGAAGGAGACATCCCTCTTCAGATTCAGAATTTTTTTGCAGAAGAAATTCTGAATTCAGATGAGACTGAACTGAAATTTCTGAATTTAGGTTCTTTAGGATATCCTAAAGCTGTTACAGTATTTAAAAATCTAATCCTAATTTCCACTGAAGAAAAACTTCTTTTATGGGATGCAGAAAAATTTGACCTGCTTTGGCAGACTTCCGTACATGCAGCAGATATTCTCTGCTTTTCAAGGGATGGAAGCTTTTTTCTCTGTGCCTCAGACAAAAAATTCATCCGGAGGTATGATATATCCCAAAATACAGGAAATTTAATCTGGGAAATCGAGACTGAAAATGTCCCGACTGCCCTCTCTGTTTCTCCGGACGGAAATACATTTGCTGTATGTCTATATGAATGTCCAGGAGATGTATTCATCAGAAAATGTACTGACGGATATTTGGAAAAAACATTTAAAGAAAAAGATATTACTCCGGATTATGACGGGTACGGCTTCGATATTCTGGCATTTTCACACGATGGAAAAATCTTGACCGCAGGTGATTCTTATTTAGGAAAAATCAGGCACTGGGAACTGGACACAGGAACTGCACTGAAGCACCCGGAAGATATGGGGGAATATCTCAGTTCTGTGAATTATTCGGTGTGCGGAAAGTATATGATTACCGGAAGCTCGGAGGGCACAGGTACGGTCTGGAAGACCGGTAAATGGAAAAAACTGATGT
>JBPOJG010000492.1:0-2733 GCA_052033835.1 Spirochaetota bacterium | reverse complement strand
CGGAATCACTACTCTGGCTTCGGAATTGATAAACCGGATAAATTCAGAATCATTCTGGATCAGACGAAAGTTCAGATTCAGATTTGCCTTCTGCAGCTTTGCGAAGGATGCATTGTAAAGCCAGTTTTCATCTAGAGCCCAGATGTCAATCTCTCCTTTTTCCTTGTACGCATTTTCAAATGCAATGAATGAGGCAACATAAGGAGACTTTGTCCAGTCCAGAAGGCGGGTAGGGGCACCGTGATGCTGCATCAGAGAAATCCATTCCAGAAGACTTGCAGGGATCTCCGAAGGAAGAAGATACTGATGGGCTCTTCTCTGAAATTCACTGATGATCTTGGACTCTGTTTCCATCCCGGGCAGTCTTCTGCTCACGATTCTTTCGAGAGACGGCTGAAGTTTCCATGCAGCCTTATAATGTCCTCTGAATACCCATTTCTGGCTTTTATTCAGTATTGTATCAAAAAATTTCCTTGCGTCCCGCCATGTCTTAAGTCTGATTTCTTCAAAATACGGCATAATTATTTACCTGACTCCAGAGAATACATTTTCATTCGTCCCTTTCCTTTTACTTCCATTTCTCCCCGGTACTTAAAGGAAAAGATATCCTTTGCTTTAGGATAGATCTGTTCGGAAACATTTATCATTCCGGGTTCACCTGAAGATTCCATTCTGCTTGCAGTGTTGACAGTGTCTCCCCAGATATCAAATGCAAATTTCTTTTTGCCTATGACTCCTGCAGCGAGCGGACCCGTATGCAGACCGATCCGAATATTCCAGTAAGGTTTGCCTTCCTCAGCTTCTTTTTTCTCTTTTCGTTCTTTCATAAACTGCAGAATTTCCAATGCCGCCGAGCATGTATCCTGAATATGAGGGGAATCTTCAAACAGACCGCCCACACAGAGATAACTGTCGCCGATCGTCTTAATTTTTTCCAGTCTGTACTTTGCTGTAATCGAGTCAAATGCAGAAAAGCATATATCAAGTTCCTCAATTAAGTCTTTTGGATCCATTTTGGAGGAGATACCTGTGAATCCGGAAAAATCTGTAAACATCACAGTCGCAGAGTCAACATGAAGAGGAGAAGCTTTTCCCTTTGTCTTCAGTTCCAGGGCCACAGTGTCCGGCAGAATGTTCCTGAGAAGTGCATCGCTTTTTTCATAAGCTTCCTGCATAATTTCATCGAAATAACTGTAGGCACATTTGGAAATAAAATCACTCTGCAGAAGAACAGTCTGATACATCTCTTCCGCAAAGCTGTCCTTCTCTGACAGAAGCATTTCCCGAAGCATTTCCCTCATATGACTTTCTCCCTGAAAAAAAAGTCCGAATGTCACCTTCTGCCCGAAAAAACGTGTTTTGGAAAGCTGATTTTTTACAGTCAATCCCAGTCTGCTTCTGCTTTCCTCTGTCCCGTCTCTGAAATCTAAAAGCCGTATATAATAGTATTGATTATATATTTTATATGTAGAATCATCATACTCTATTACAAGGTTTTCGTTTTTCTTCCAGCGCTGATTCCATTTCCTGAACAGATTAAAATCAGGATCAGTAATGCCTTTCAGTTCAGGAAAATCCATTTCCAGGTCCTGGATCATTTTCTGTGTCAGTTCACGGAATGGAATGCCTTCCAGGGTAATATGATTCAGAAGAGCCTCGCTTTTGTTCAGTTCTTCCTTGAGATGAAGACGGAAAAAATTGGCGATCAGAAGAGAGAGATTCTTTCTCAGCATCATTAAGTCCAGACACCGTCCTGAAAGACAGGATGCCTGAGTTTTTCGAAACAGCTGTTCTGTCTTTCACTGATCTTTATTTCACCGCGTTTTTTTTTGAATTCTTCCTTTGTCATTGTCTATGCCGGTTTTTGGAATATCTTTGAGGATTTCTCATCAAATCCGTTCTTCAGATTGTTTTCAATGATGTTTTTTACATACTCGCTGATTTCAGATGTGTTCATCTTTTCATATATATCCGGAGTGACCGGAGGATCAATTTTTACCTTGATCACAGTGTCTCCTGTATTTGCAGCCACTTCATGATTATTGAAAAATGTCAGTGGGACAATCCTGCATCTGCTCTTCAGTGCAGTCCGAAAACTTCCGCTCTTGAATTCTGCGAGTTTTCCGTCTCTGCTTCTTGTTCCTTCAGGAAAAATAAATACATTATATCCTGATTTCAGTATTTTTGTCAGCTGAGAAATCATTTCGACCTGACTTCTCACATCATCTCTGTCTATCAGAACACCTCCCATTTTTTCCACATAATGACCCACATAGAAAAAATTCCTGAGCTGTGCCTTTGCAATGAATCCAAGCTGCTTTCTGAGAATATGGATGGATGCGAATATATCAAAGAAGGACTGATGATTGGATATGTAGAGAACTCCGTTTTCACTCGGAATATTTTCCTCTCCAATGATCTTTACAGTGTATCCGGCTGCTTCGATTGCCTTGTCTCCAACCTTAATTCCCTGTTCTGCGTTTTTGAAAAAGTCTGTACCGAGTTTTCTTTTCAGGGTCAGAATGTAAAAAAAAGTGACTGTATAAGTCCAGATAAATCGAAGCATGTTTGTTTCCTTTTCAGACAAGCTTATTTCCATATTCACCGGATGCTACATAAAAAACCTGCCGAATCCGTAAAAAGGAACTGAAATAAACTGAGAATCCTTATCAGTTGACATTTTTAGAGTAAGATTTCCTATGGATATCGAATTTGCATCCGTATCAGGGAAAT
>JBPOJG010000113.1:0-29121 GCA_052033835.1 Spirochaetota bacterium | reverse complement strand
TAATTGACCACCTTTCCATTCCATCTGCTGATATCAAACTGGTAAGAAACCCCTGCATTTGTTCCGAGGAGCGGTTCTCTTTGCAGATCCTTAATATATGCAGATATATTTTTCTTTTGGGCTTCGGTCAGACCTGGAAAGGTCAATTTTTTCTCCAAGGATTTGATTATATCTTCGATGTCTTTTTTCATCTGGGCTTTATACTCAGGAGTGCTGATATCTACGTATCGGCCCATTCCGGGACTTGCCATCTGCTGATACATATTGACTGTCTCCAAACGTGTTTTCACATCAGCTGACCCTCTGGTTATAATTTCTGTATCTGCGAGACTGCGGTATTTGTCAACTTCCTTCACAAATTCAGGGTTGTTCGGATCTTTTTTTAGATTCGCCAAGGCGGTTTCAAAGTTTGTTTTGTCTTTGCCGCCCAGATAAATCTTTCTTTCTGAATCCAGATCTGTCATCAGTTTTTCCAGTTTCAGTTTTGCACCAATTTCCAAAAGACTGGATTCCCTTTCCACAGCCGCTGCCTTAGGGTCAGTCTGACTGGCGAATTTTTCTTCCGATTTTTTCAGACTTCCAAGAAGCTGTCTTTGATTTTCGGAAAGATTAAGACCCAGCATTTTGTCGGGATTGTTCAAAACATAAGTCAGCTTATCAATAAAGGTTTTCTGATCATTCGGAAATGAATTGTTATTGATCAGATGGAAAGCTTCATCAACTGCATCTTTTTGCAGACGTTTTTCTTTGAGAATGGATTCAAGTTCAGATTTCTTTTCAGCAGAAAGCCTGTAATTAGAATCTTTACTCAATTCTTTAAAGTCGTTCAGTGCTTTTTCGGCTGAGCTGATTTGAGTCTGAAGTCCTTCCGAAATTTCCCTTTTCTCAAGCGACTTGGAGTAAATATCGCTTTTAAAGTTTTCAGAGATCAGTTTATTCAGTTTAGAATTGATGCTGAATTCAATGTCCTTTTTATTGGACTCCGATAAACTGCCGTAGTTTAGTATCGCAGCAGCCAGCTGCTTGACATCCTTTGCTTTTTTTATCCCATCCTCAATCTGCAGCTTTCCTAAATGTTCCTGAAGTTTTGTTACAAGATCCGGATGATTTCTTTGAATCTCACGTATGAAGTTCAGTGCACCGGCTGTTCCGCTTTCTTTGAAAGCGTTGGAAAGAACAGTTGCGGAAACATCACTGAATGTATCGGCAATTTTTTTCTTAGTTTCATTCGTCAGATTTCCATAATCCCCGACCGGTTTCATTTGAAGAATTTCTAAATAATTCTTTTCGAGATCCTCTGCCGTTTTTAATTTTTCCAGACCCTGAATAAGTCTTTCCTTCAAAACATTCTGCTCAACCTCTTTATACTTGCTTTCCACTGCTGTTCTAGCCGCCTCATTGCCTTTCAGTTTCTCAAGCAATGCTTGTTTTGCGTTATAAGCATCCTGCAGGCCGTTAGTCTTGTCCATCTTGTTTCTAAAATCAGCCCCCGCCTTGTCTGCGAGTGCCTTGTTCAGATCTTCCATTCCAGTCGGAACCCTTCCCTGCCAGTTCTCTGCCGTATTCTTCAGTTTGTCATACCCCGCCAGAAATTTATTCAAGTCCAGTTTCTTCAGATCATTAATCTGTTTTGTAAAATTCTGTTTCAATACTGTATTTGCGACAATTTCCTGCATGGCGGTCTTTGCATCTTTGGGCATAGAATTCCAGACAGGACTTTTCATAAAGTCTTTCGGAATCGGGCTGCCAGATTCAATTTTTTTAAGGGCAGTCGCTGCGGCAGCCTTCCAGAACTCAGACGTGTCGATGCCTTTCTGTTTTAAGATCTTTTCGATTTGGGAAGCACTGTTTGTCAGTTCATTCAGAGTTTTCTGTTTTGAAAGAACCGATTCTGCAACTTTCATGATGTTTTCATTACTGTAAGTCTCTGGATTTTTTACAGCAGCATTCAGAAAATCTTGGAATGTTTTAGTAGAGCCTCCCATATTTTCGATCTGCATTTTTGTTGCCGCTTCCTTGAGAATTTTTTTCTTCTCTTCAGCATCTGGAATGTTGGAGGAGATGCTATCTAAAGCTTTCTTCAAAGCTACGGTGATCCCTGCTTTATCTTTTTTTATAAGATCTGCAATTTGCTTTTCTGCATTCTCCAAAGAATGATTGTGACCGTTTTCCGGACTGGCTGAATTTCCAAGCAATACTCCCAAACTTTGAAGAACATCATAATGCTGCTTGTTCGGATTTCCATCATCATATCCGCCTCCCTCCGGTTTTTCCGCATTCCCTTCATTTGCTCCTTCACCTCCCGCTTCTCCGCCTTCGCCCTCTTCACGGCGTCGGGCGGTCTCAGGGATCGGGGATCTGGGATCAGGGCTTGGGGAACCGCTTGCGCTGCTTGCGGTGTTCGCATTTCCCGCACCTGTCCTGTTCAACAGTCCCAGACCGACTGCGGAAATTCCAAGTGCGCCGAGAAGGGTAGCTATGCCTGCCGAGAAACGGTCGAGGATGCCTTCTTCGGAATTCATTTTCTTGTCAAGTTTTGCCAATTTAGCCGCTTCTTCCGGTGACTTGCCTTCAGGATTCAAGGCATTGCTGATGACAGTGTTTGGTTCATAAGGAACGCCTTCTGTCTCTGTTCTTTTTCTTGCTGCGTCGAGCTGTGCTGCAACTGCATCTGCCCGCTCCGGGTCTCCGGCTGCACGGATTTTTTCCACAGTCTCCCTCGCTGCCTTCTCCGCATTCTGACCGTCTTCGCTGTTCATCTGCTTCACGAAAAAATCTATCCTGTCGGGCTGTGGATATTGCAGGATCAGTTCGGGAATCATCTTCAGAGGATCATATCCGCTTGAGTCTGAACCTGCTTCAAGTTTCTTGCGTATTTCATCTGCCATGGAAGGATTGATCTTCTCAATGTCCGCCAGTTTTTTCATTATACTATATTGCTCATCAGCCGTATCCTGATGATTCATAATCATCACTTCATTGCCCCAGTTATTGTTGAACTGAGGATTTCCCCATTCCCCGGAGGCAGGATCAAAACTTGCATTTCCAAACTGATTTCCGAGGACATCGAACCCGATATCCATTCCTCCGCCTTCACGGAATGTGAGCGATCCGCCGAGACCCAGCCTGTTTGCATCACCCCCGCCGCAGTTTGTGCCTGTTCCTTTGTCCCCCTTCATATCACATCCGAAATTGAGAGTCATTGAAGGTTTCTCGTCTTTATCAGTGCTGGCACTGACAGAGAGATTCGTACCGTATTCCTGACCTGCTCCAACAGAAACACTTGTATGGCCTGAGTCCACATTGTAGCTCAGATTGCCGAACCATGTCTGACCCTTCCACTGTTCTCCGTTTGAGAATCCCAGATCAATGGACGTGCCGCTTCCAGGCGCAAAGGTGATGCCTGCATTAAAGATGGAGTTTCCTGCGTGAATGTTGCCGCCCCATCCGGAAGGAGCTGATCCTGAACCGCTCAGTGCACGGTCAAGAGTTCCGCTGAGTGAGTCGGTTAGGAAATTCGGTTTCTTTTCCGGAGGAGTATACGAAACAGATCCTCCCAGTCCCATTGGTCCGGTAAAACTCATTAAAGCACCGTTCATCAATCCGGCCAGAACACCTTCCGAGTTTCCATCCGCTGCTGCAAATGCGGTGCTCGTCATATTGGAGGCGATTGCATAGTTTTTCATCACGGCTGCAAACTGAGTTGTATTCGCTGAAACCTGGGGGAATAACATCAGTGGCTTCAAAAGATTCACTAGTCCTTCAGATAGATAACTTCCCACTGAAGCAAGTTTGTCACCTATCCAAGAGATGGCTTGAGCTGCAGTTTGGACAGCCTTAATAACTTGGCCGATGACAGGAACTTGGCTTAAAGAACTTACCATTCCATTTATCATAGATGCGGCTCCTGCCTGCCCGCCAGGAATCAATGACAGAACCACAGTCACCGCAACCTGAGCAACAAGTTCTTCACGCTGTCTTGCTCCTTTTCTGTCGTTTTCTTTTGCCTGAATCCTGTTGTCCCTGTATTTCAGCAGATTCTTCAGTCCATTTCTTTTGGCTGGAGAAGCATTCGGATCCATCAGGTTTACAACATAATCGTAGAGCTGTTCCTGTATAAACTGTTTTGCCTGTCCTTTTGGATCGGACTTCCCTGCATTCAGGCTGGCCCGAAGGTCTTTACCCTTCATATAATTGATGCCTTCTTTTGTCACAATCTGAGAAGAAATCTTATTCAGACCCCTGGCGACCTCAACATTCATATTTCTGTTTAGGACAGCAATCGGCTTCACTATTTCCTTCAGTATGGGAACCTTACTCATCCCGTGCATCAAATCTGCTGTGCCAGGCATCGGAAAGTCCCTTCTCATCTGCTTGTATTCAGCATTCTTTCTTTCCTGTTTGTCGCTTCTGGCCTGAAGCATAAGTATCGCAATTTCAGATGCCTGACAGGGCTCTTTGGCCTTTGTGCTGTTCCCAGGACACATTGCATCCGCTGCAGTCTGCGCCCATTTTGACTTCACTGCCTGAGTCATTCTGTCTTTGAGCCAGGAGGAAAGATTATTTCTGGAAAGTCCTCCTGTTACGACTGCCATAGAGAGACTTTCAAGTGTTTCTGCTTTTGATGCTTCATTCTTTGCATTGTCTCTGGCCAAATTTGAAAAATGCAGAGAATTTTCTAATTCTCTTGAAGTCATTGAATTCATCAGTTTAGAAAATATGCTGTCTTTATTATAAGTGTATGATGGGTTTTGTGCAGTGCCGCTGTTTGTATAAAAATGACCCAGATAAGCTCCCGAATTTTTGCTCACCTCTCTGTAAACGGATGAAAGAAGAGTTTCCCTTTCTTCCTGAACCGGTGCTGAGTCTGCTGTTTCTTCTGTATTCTTCTGAGGGCTGTCTGTCCAGTACTGCCAGTAATTTGCAAGATCGGAGCCGAATTCTTTTTTCTCCGAATTCTGCCAGCCCGCTGTCTTAGAAGACCAGTTTCCCTGAAAGAACCCTCCCAGGCTGCTCATATCTGCAATCTTTGCTTCTCCTGGTGTATTTATATAGTATGTTTTTTTCACTGTTTCATGTATATAATCGTCCTGATCCTTTGCATCTCCTCCGTCTTTCAAAAAGACTTTTCCTGTCTTTTCCATCACGGAGACTTCTATCTGCCCGTTTTTGACCTCGACGCCTGCATACTGTCTTTTAAAGAAAGGTCCATTGTAAATTCCTTCGCATATCTGCCTGTTTTTTTCAAAGCCTTCACCTGCGCACATTCCTCCTTCTGAGAATTTTTTAACTGCCTCATAATATTCCTTTCTTTTTTCCGGAATGATTTCGTATGCATCTGCCATAGTCTTCTGAGAGGACAGCATAGACGCCATACTGTTTAATGCTGATGAGGAAGTACTGACGGCTGCATCGGTAATGCTGTTTGCAGTGAGCAGGTTCAGAAATCCGTTCATTGTATCATCTAGAACAGATGCAAATCTTTCAAAGGATGAATAGTCGGGGGGCGGCATATTTTGAAAATTTTCAGCCTTTTCCTGAAGTTCTGAAATGTTTTTTTCATAAGACAGAAGAGGAATAGCAGGGATCTCAGTATTGAAATTTCCTGAAACCGCCTTTGATCTGACTGAATCCATATCAGAGAGCCAGGAAGATTTTTCATTCATCAGCTCTTCCATGCTTTTGTTGTAATTATCCTGTATCTCATTCTGCAGATTAAGTTTTTCCTGATTCCACAGTGCTGCTCTGTTTCTGAAATTTGCAGACTGAACAGTCCAGTTCTGCAATGAATTCAGCTGAGATCCCCATACGACTGTCTGGGAATTCACATCAGTCTGAAAATTTTTCCACTGATTGTAATTTGCTTCTGCGTTTTTATCCTTGATTCTGTACAGAATTTCTACCCAAATATTCTCTTCAGAATCCTGACGGTAATCCAAACCGCCTGTTTCCGCAAGTGCATCTATCAAAAAGTTCGTTCTGTACCTTCTGTAGTTCAGGCCGTCCGTTCTTAAATTTCCTCCGACCTTGTCATGACCTGTCACGTACCAGTCAGAAAAGAGATTGACTGAAGACGAATGAAGATTCATCGTCTGATTGACATAATCTATTTCGATATTATCAGTAGGGTGAAGTGTTTTGAGTGATGATTTTATTCTGTCCATAACAGACTGAATTGCTGCCGAATTTTCGAGAAGTGCTGTATTTCTTTCTGCAATAGAATATGTCTTTTGAAAGTCTGCACGCAGATAAGGCATCCGGATGGAATCGCCGTAAAGAGGCTGAACAGAACTGTCATAAATATCGGGCATTTTTCCCCGCACAGTATCAATATTCTGCTCTGAAAAACCGTAAGCCAAAGTGACATTCCCGGAAACAAATGTCTCGAGTTTCTTCTGGTTTTCCTGAAGTCTGTACAGAAGTTCTATGTCTTTTACGAAAGACTGCCTGAAGTAGTCTTTCTCCTTCCCTGTATTGTATACAAATCTGTAGGTGCTGTCATTTGCCAAATTGATATCCGTGTAAACTTTGGACTGCCAGAATGCGGCCATTTTATCGGTCTCAATTTTCTGTTCTGTAAGATACCTGCTGACTGCTTCCGCTGCTGCAGTCAGAGAACGCTCTTCTGGAGGTTTCTGAAGTTCGGAATACATTTTACTGATAAATTCATACATAAGCTCTCCGGGTCGATTGAGCCTGTCTCTGTATGTCTGGTATGTATTATAATGAAGAATATAATTTCTTTCGGACTGAACAGGTGTTCCGATTCCGTTTCCGAAAATGTCCGTTCCGCCTGACCAGGATGTCACAGCGGGAGCCGTGATTTCAGAAGACTGAAAAAACTTGGAGAAGCCGTCATCATAATCAGGTCTTACAATCGATTCAATCTCCGTAATCTTGACTGTTCTTGATGTCGGCCCCTGGCACATACCTCCCTGTACGATCATCGTCGTAGTGCAGGAATCCAGACTGTTCATATCTGTGCATATAAATTTCTGAGAATAATTATTCTGTATTGTAATTCTGTCCATACTCAGAAGTTCTGAAATATTTTCATCGGCGGTAGAAAGACTGTTTCTGAGTGTGACAAGTGAATTTCCCTGTGTATTTTTTTCATGCAGAAGAGTATTGGATATGAGCTGTGCTGCCATATTTCCGACAAGCCCCTTCACATTGTCCCAGACCATTCCTTCGTATGCGCGTATCCTGTATTCGTTCTGTGCAATCTCTTCATCTGTCTTCTGAAGTTTCTCCAGAAGTTCAGAATAGGACTGTTCAATCTGAGAAAGGGCAGTCTGAAATTCAGAAAGTCCCAGATTCAGAGTATCCTGAAAATTTGTGCTCCAGATCTGCATCTGCGAAAAATAGTCCTGCCCCGTTCCCGGAATCGAAGCATCTGATCTCGAAACATAAATACCGGAAAGTTTTCCAAGAAAAGTATTTCTTTCTTCAGAGATCTGCTGCTCAGAATTTGTCTCCCAGTCTCTGAGAATGGAATCCTTCTGTGCCTGAAGATATTTCAGTATATAATCCTTATATACGTCGGTACTATGCACAACGTCAGACTCAGTGACTGAACTGACTATGGTGGAAATCTCTGCATCCATTTTTTCCTCCCAAAGAGTTCTCATCTGAACATAATTCTCTGAAATAAAATTCTGCCACTGATCGAAACTGTTCAGACTGAAGGCCTGCTCAAACACCGTCTCCCAGTTTCCGGAAGATGGAACTCCAAGTTCTGCATCTACAGGAACAGAATGCAGAATGGACACGGAAAACCAGAAAATCAAAATGCAGAACAGAACCTTCAGTCTTTTCATAATTTACTTACCTCTCATTTTTGAATTTGGAAAAAATGGAATACCTGAATAACACTGTCTGAAAAATGATCCAAACTGCATTTTTTTTTGCGCATTTTTCATTATAGAACGATTTTTTTCCCTAAGGTGCAAGTTGAGGAGTTCCTACAGTAAAAAAAGGAGGAGTGGAAGTTGATTTGGGAGGATTTCCGGCTTCTTCTAAGCTTGTACGGTGAAGGCGGGTCTTAGCAGTTCACGAGTGTGCGAGCCCAGCGGTTAATTCGGGCCGCTACAGCAGCTATGTAAGATTTTTCTTGACACATTAAAGAGTGCACTTAATAGTTGAACCTGTGGAAAAAGAAATTCATCCGAATCCCAAAAAATACCTTGAATCCTTCAAAGAGCTTTCATCCTGCAGTGGGGTAGGTAATGAATAATATAAGTTTTATAATTATTTTTTTCACAGTAATTTTTCTGTGTTAGTGTATGCAAAATACATCCGGTCATAGGAATCAGACAAAAATTTAAGATGCAATTTTGAGAAGGCTGGCAGGTTAGGATATCCTTCCTGACTGCTGCTGGATTTCCATTATGGGAGGGGAAAATAAAGCCCTTATAATAGACTTTACAGGAAGGCTTCAGTGCGGCAAGCTGGCATTGTTCAATAGGACTTTGCCAGTTTGACAGAACCGAGAATAAATATATGAAAGAATTTAATATTACAGGCACTTGCATTCCGCATAAACACTATATGGTGAATACGGGAAAAAAAATTGAGCAAATCAGTCGGCTCATCGAAAAAGGCAAATATTTCATCATCAGCCGCCCAAGGCAGTTTGGCAAAACGACGACCTTATATCTTTTAGAAAATTTCCTGAAGGATAAATATCTGCTCATCTCAACCAGTTTTGAAGGAGTCGGAGACAGTAAATTTGAAAGCGAGGAGAATTTCAGTTCAACACTGTTCAATACTCTGTCCAAAGGTTTTATTTTTGAGAATGACGAGTTCAAGGAAAAATTCTCAGCGTATGGAAAGAATTTAAAGTCTTTAGAAGATATATCCAATGCAATTACAAAATTCGCCAAGGATCAGCAAAGAAAAATTGTTTTAATGATCGACGAGGTGGATAAGGCGAGCAATCACAGGCTGTTTCTGAATTTTCTTGGAATGCTTCGCAATAAATTTCTGCAAAGGGATACTGGAAGAGACTTCACCTTCCACAGCGTGATACTCGCCGGAGTGCACGACATAAAGAACATCAAGCTTAAGATGAGACCGGACGAGGAAAAGCAGTTCAACAGTCCCTGGAACATTGCGGCTGACTTTGATGTGGACATGAGTTTCAGCCCGGAGGAAATCAGCACAATGCTCGTCGACTATGAGAAGGAAAATCATACGGGAATGAATGTATTGGAAATTTCCAATGAGATACATAAGTTTACGAGCGGTTATCCCTTTCTTGTCAGCAAGATATGCAAACTGATTGATGAAAAGCTGGATCGGGACTGGTCGCATTCAGGGATTCAGAAAGCGGTGACAATCACTGCAGAGTCACCTTCTGCTTTAACAGATGATCTGATCAAAAACATTGAGAATAACAAAGAACTTGAATCTTTTATATTCAGAATACTGGTTCAGGAATTAAAAATTTCCTTTGTCCACTCGGATCAAATCATATCCTACGGGGCAATGTTTGGAATCTTAAAGGCAGACAGAGACAGACTTGTAAGTATTGATAATAAAATATTTGAAATCATACTCTATAACCATCTGATAGCGAAGCTTGACAGGCAGGAAGATAAAATTTCGGATAATAATTTTTATCCAAAATTCATTGATTCCAGCGGCAATCTTGATATGGAAAAGATTCTGCTGAAGTTCCAGCAGTTCATTAAAGAAAATTATTCCAGCAAAGACGATGACTTTTATGAAAGGCAGGGTCGACTCCTGCTGATTGCATTCATCAAACCGATCATCAACGGCACGGGATTTTATTATCTGGAAAGCCAGCGCAGCTACGAAAAGCGGACGGATATGATTATCACGTTCAACAGAAAAGAATATATCCTGGAATTAAAACTCTGGCACGGAATGGAATACCATAGAACAGGACTCAGACAGCTCGCGGGATATTTAGAAACAAAAAATCATGATAAAGGTTATCTCGTCGCGTTTAACTTCAGCCGGAACAAAGAATTTACCAGCAGATGGAATGAGGTTGACGGAAAGAAAATCTTTGAAGTGCTGGTTTAGCCGGAAGGTCAGGATACAGTTTCTGGCCTGCCGGCGTGCACTGCACTGGACAGATGGATGAAGAACTTCAACAGATCATTCAGTTCACCGGACAAAACACAGAAGGAAAAGATCATCACAGAGATCCGCAGTCAGCCTGAGAATGAAAATTCGGCAGTCTTCAGCACAATCCTCTCAATCCTGAATCATTTCTAAAAATTCTTGATAAGATGAATTCTCGAAAAAAACTGTCCAAAATATGTATGATTGAGTTCTTCTCGGAACGGACGTTCAAAAGAGCCGGAGATCATAGGTAAAAAATAATTACATTGGAATAAATTGTCATTATGAATAAAATTTCTTTATGCCTCACCGCAGTGTGTCTGCTTTCCTGTTCCAGTTTTACTCAGAAGAAAAGCAAAACAGACAAAGTCATCCCGGAAATCTGCTTCGGCATTCGGGAAAAGAATACAAAGCTGAACATCAGCCCTCACAGGATTTCAGACGATGATTTGGAAACGCTCAGGAAGCATTTTTCCAACAACGCAATCAGCATAGCAAATGATATCGGACTGATTCCCAGTCTTCTGGAATATCTTTCTCTGGGCGGGAAGAACAAAAGTCAAAACAGAAAACTGTTCATTATGAAGGAAGTGCAGGAAAGAGTGACTCTGGCACAGATGGAACTCAGCAGTATGACAGCCTTGGCTGACTGTGAAAGAGGAAGAGGAATGCAGCTGGCTTCCCATCTGGACACATTGACAAACGATGAAACAAACAGACTGGCTGTGCGCTCTATACTGTCTACAGTCACAGGAACTGTTCTTTCAGCCGTAATTGAACTGACAGGCGGAACCCCTCAACTGTACAAAGCGGCAGATGTGATTTTTGCATTATTGGCAGGTCATTATGCATATCAGTCGCTGAGCCTGGATATCAAAGGATACTTAGCCCATAAAAATAATATCCTCCGTGAACTGAAGGACAATCCACAGAAACCGGAACTCTTTTATGCATCCGTCTGGAATTTTCTGAACAATGAAAATTATCCCAATGAAATATCGGAGAGAAGAGAAATCCTCAGGCTTTGGGAACAGAACAAGGGAACAGAAGAAGATGAGAATCTGTTTTTCTCTGACGGGGGAGAGTATACATCCGTGCAGCTTTATAAACTTGTATCCAAGTATGATTCACTGAAAATCAGAATGGCGTACATGCAGCTCGAACTGAGACAGCTTCTCGAAGAACTGGAAAAAAAGGAACACGAAGTTCTTTAAAGGATGAATCCTTTAGGAATACAATTTCATTCAATTTTGATGATTTCGTTTATTAAGATTTTTATTGACCTATACTCCCTTTCCGTACTAATAGGCTATTGCGGTATATACCGCTGGAGTCATCAATGGAATTCATAAATGAACTGCTCAAGGATCCCAGGTTTTGGGAAAAAGTTTCCATCCCGATCACATGTGCATTTGTAGGCTGGTCCACCAACTGGGTTGCTGTGGAAATGATCTTCAGACCCCTGACCTACAAGGGGATCTGGAAACTGGGCTGGCAGGGAATCATTCCCCATCATGCAGAAAAAATGAGCAGGATGATCACAAACATTCTCACAAAGAAACTGATGACTCCCAAAGAGCTGTACCAGAGAATTGATCCTCATGTAATCAACGAACAGGTCAAAGAACTTGTGGACAGACAGGCAGGAATCATTGTCAAAGAAATCATAGAAGGGGAAAACCCTGAACTATGGAAAATTCTTCCTGACTTTGCAAAACATGGAATAGAAAAGCAGATCGGCGAAGTCATTCCAAAGCAGATCGTAGAGGTATACAAATCTTTCGGTGATGATCTGGACTCTGTTTTGGAATTTGATGAGGTAGTCAAAGACTCTCTCTGCGGAAAAAATGTAAGTGTTCTTATTGAACTTTTCAAAAGATGCGGAGGACCGGAATTCCGCTTCCTTGTCATTTCAGGAATCTATTTCGGTTTTCTGATCGGACTCATTCAGCTCGCTTTCCTTTCCATCCTTGGGCAGTGGTGGACAATGCCGATTATGGGAGTCATTGTAGGATATGTTACAAACTGGCTTGCACTGCAGATGATCTTCCGCCCTCTTGAAGTCACCAATTTCGGCTTCTTCAAATACCAGGGACTTTTCCTCAGAAGACAGAGAGACGTTTCCATTGAGCTGGCAAATATCATTGCCACAAAAGTTCTCAATTCAGAAAATATCCTCAGACTGATCTTCAAGGGAAAAGGGGGCGATCTTCTGGTGAAACTTGTAATGGACAATGCTTTCAAGGGTGTCGAAAAACTGATGAAGGACAAGGCTCCAATGGTTCCTCTGATTCTCGGTTCAGACAAGACTAGAAAAATCAAGGAAAGAGTTGCAGACAATATCATCAGCATCCTTCCGGAAGCTGCAAACAAGATCCAGGTGTACATCACAGACAGCCTGAAAATTGAATCCACAGTCGCAGAGAGACTGACGCAGCTTTCCACTGTTCAGTTTGAAGATATCCTTCATTCCGTATTCAAGGAAGACGAAATGACACTGATCCTTCTTGGAGCTCTTCTGGGAGGTCTTGTGGGAATGGCACAGGCAGCAATTGTAGTGGAACCGAATCAGCTCCCGATGTTCCTGCGTTTCTGATTTGAACACTCTTCAGGAAACATACAGTATGAATTTCCTGGACAAAACTGTCCGGGACTTCGTTACTGAGGAAATCCTTTCTCTGAAATCGGAAAAGGAAAAAGCAAAAGCACTGTATTATAAGGTTCGTGATGAAATCCGTTATGATCCTTATCATATTCTGCTGAAACCTGAATTTCTTCGTGCATCTGAAATCGTAAAAAGAAGATACGGATTCTGCGTGGAAAAGGCTCTTCTGCTTGCGGCAGTGTCAAGACTTGCAGGAATTCCATCAAAAATCGGATTTGCGAATGTAAAAAATCATATCAGTTCTCCGCGTCTCTCCGCCTTAATGAAAACGGATATTTTTGTATATCACGGATACACTGAGATGTTCATTGAAGGCAAATGGGTAAAATGCACTCCTGCATTCAACAAATCTCTCTGCGACAGAGCAGGAATATTCACTCTGGAATTTGACGGGAAAAATCATTCTCTCTTTCATCCTCTGGATCTGCAGGGCAAAAAACATATGGAATATCTGCAGGACTTCGGAACAAGAGATGATCTGCCTTTTCAGGAGATGCTGGACAAATATGCAGAAGCTTACCCGCATCTGGATGTAAAAGAAACAGGCACTTTCGGGCAAGTAAAAATAAATGCAAAATTTGAGGATGAAGTATGAGAAAACTGATTGATTTTATGCTGATATTAAAAGCAGAGACTGTAAGAGATTTTATCTTCATGAAGAGATATCCTGCAGAAACAATATCATTTCTTTTCTTTATGTATCTGATTCTTCTCGCTATTCTCTTCGGATTTCATCAGCTCGCAGGAAATGCAAGCGGCATTCTGAACAAGGACAAAATGATTCTCGGATATTCACTCATGCAGTTTGTAATGGCAACCCAGATGGGCTGGTCCGGACAGATTCAGAATGAATCACAGACAGGAACCCTTGAACAGCTTTCTATTTCAGGTCATACCTTGGGTGAAGTTCTTCTGGCAAGAGGTCTTTCTCAAATGCCCAGACAGATGCTGAGTTTCTATATCCTTCTCGGAGCATATACATTCAGTATAGAAAATATCAGCCTGAGTCTCTCTCCTCATATTCCTCAGACCATCCTTCTTCTTCTGATTATGGGAATTGGAATATTTGGTCTTTCTTATATATTTGCAGGAATCACTCTGATTTTCAAACGTGTGGGATTCTTTTTTCAGATCATAAACTTTGCATTTCTTGGACTTTTCTGGCAGGACAGAACAAAACTGACAGATGGCGGCACTGTTGCATTCATTTATGATCATTTCCCTCTGACTTTAGGTATGGCAAATCTTCAGAAACTTCTGACTGGGACTGCAGGCCCTGTCTTCACTGATTATCTGAGTTTTACTGTTCATTCCATCGTTTTCTGCATTGCCGGTTATATGATTTTTTTATGGATGGAAGGCAGAGCAAGGGATGGGGGACTTCTGTCTCAATACTGATCGAAAAAAATTTTTTTCTTCAGGAAAAATATTCAGTATTCTATTCTAAAATTCGATAATCCGGTTATGGAAGCCCTATACTCACTTTTACTCAACGAAGAAACTGAAAAGTATCACATTTTCGGAGCACATAAAAAAGGCTCTGCGGTAGAAACAGATAAAGACTCCTTCTGCGGAAAAGCAGTTGCGAAAGATCTGAAAAGCATCAAGGCCGGAGTTGATGAGAAAGCACTTGATAAAGCTCTTGATGATCTAGACGATGATGAAATCTGCGGGAACTGTCTCAAGTCTTACGAAGCAGACTGATTTTTTCCCATTCGTAATTTACTATATTTCGATTGTCACGGGAAAACTCTGCACCGATCAGATACACTTCATCAGCCGCATTGGATAAGTATTTTTCGTAATACTTTTTTTCTTTGATCTGAGCCAGGGCAGAGCCGTTTTCCGCCAGCTCTGTAATAAGTTCTGTCTTATCTGCATAATAGTAATTCTCTTCTATTATCTTCGAAAAAGTCTGAATGCCTATCGGAAGTTTCTTCACAACTCAAGGCTCTCTTTGGAATCGGTCTCTGTCAAGCTGGAAAACCCAGATAACCGTTCCAAAGCCTCAGTTGATTTTACTACTCGTATTTCACAAGGATTGCATTTCCAGCTATACTAGAATATCCTCCACTGTTTGTCCCGTTGACACTTCCCGATCCGAAATTGAAAACTCCATTACCGGTAATAACTCCGGCAGCATAGGTATTCCCAAAGTCATTAGTCTTAACAGAATAAAATATGGAACTATTAGCACCGGCTGTCGTCGTTTTTGCATACTGCACAGCACCGGATGAATTGTATTTTACAATTAATGCATTATAAGTAGAGTGTGTTCCGGTAACATTGACTCCTCCAAAATTAAAAGTCCCGTTTCCATATATACGACCTACTGCATACGCATTTCCCTGTGAATCAACACTTACAGCAAGGAATTCAGATGCTCCAGGAGCAGTGCCTGTAGATTTTGCCCATAAAACATTTCCGTTAGAATCATATTTTACAATGAAAGCATTTGTGCCTGCATTGGCGCCGTTTACGTTGACTCCGCCAAAGTTAAAAACACCGGCTGTATTTACAAAGCCGACTGCATAAATATTTCCATTAGAATCGGCGGCAAATCCCCAAAATTGTGACCAATCCGGTGCTGTAGAATTCGATTTTGCCCAGATAACATTTCCAGAGGAGTCATATTTAATAATATAGGCATTTGCGTTAGCTCCAAAAACACCATTCACATTGACACCGGTAAAAGTATGAACAGAACTACCAAACATATAACCGCCTGTAATAATATTTCCACTCGGATCGACTGTATTGCCTGCAAAAGTTGCTGCCGTTGGCAGGGTAGATGCCGTCCGAATCCATTGAGCAGCACCGGAAGAATTGAACTTGATCAGAATTGGATTGTTGTTATTCACAAGTGCAGTCATATTGATCCCACTAAAAGTAAAAGTTCCATTGACTCCTGTATAACCACTTAAATACATATTACCAGTAGAATCTGAACTTATTCCCTTCATGGTATTGGACCCAACTGCACCGGCTGTCGCCGCAGTTACCCATTGATTGGTGCCTGAAGAATTATATTTAGTTAAAAAATTGGTTCCATTGAATGCACCAGTTAATGCATTCGCGCCCAAATTTTTCGTTTCTGCTGCTGTTACCCCTGCAGCAAAAAAATTTCCACTGGAATCTATGCCTGCCGCAGTTCCCTCTGAAGTTAATGAGCCCCCAGTAACAGTTTGGGTCCACTGTGCAGTGCCGGAAGAATTGTATTTCACTGACACTAACGAATAGGCTGCATTATTTGAATTCACAGCTCCAGTTCCAAAATTTACATTTCCTGCTGTGCCTGTAATGTATCCGACAGCATAAGGACTTCCGCTTGAGTCAAAGCTGACACCATAGAACACAGAATTTTCAGTTCCTGATGTCACTGACTTTGCCCAGAGAGTGTTACCCGTTCCACCGATCACACAGACTACTGTTACATTTGTTACGTTTGCACTGACAGTATTCGCTCCATCCGTGACTACACAAACCTGTCCTGCAGGCTGAGTCAGAACGGTTACAGAATACGCACTGCCGCTGGCAACAGTTCCTGCAAAAGTAAAACTTCCATTTGCATTCACCGATAAGTTATTTCCTCCATTGTTCTGCAATACAACAGTGCCCACAAGGCCGCTTATGGTTCCTCCCACAGTAAAAAGTCCCGATGAACCTCCGGATTCTATTGCTTCCGATGGAATCGGCTGGAGAAAAACTGGAGCCTGATTAAATGAAGCAGACGCTGCTTCACTGGAACTGATCCCTAAAGACGGATCGGCTTTCACATATTCTCCAAGAGCTGTCATCAGTGTTCCAGTCAGTGGATTTGCACCCAAAGGCGCTCCGTTGACTGAAAGGATCTCTCCTTTGCTGTTTTCTCCGTCTGCCTTTCCGTCTGCAATATCTTCAGCTGCCGCAGCAACGTATTTTTCTACATCATCTGCAGTGATCTTTGAACCTTTCTTGCTTTTACCGGCCGCCACTGAGGAAGCACCCAAAAGTGCAGTTGTATAGACTGCTTTAAAATTTGCTTTTTCATTCAAATCTATACCATTATCAAAGTCATCTTCCAGCGTGTCCATGTCTATAGGAGTGCTTGCTGCCCGAACTGACTTTCCAAATCTTTTTTGAAATCCGAACATTACAGATACTGCTTTGTTGGAATAAGTTATCTGCTTGTTTAAAATGGAAGTTCCCTTGTTGTTTGCTGCAATGGCTGCGAGCCTTGCGGAAATGATCCGGCTGAAAGGAGTGAGATTTATCCCAGTCTTGGTAGTCACAGAGGGTTCCCGCATGATCATTGTCAAAGACGTCGAACCGTTCCAGTCGATCTCGGTCTTTGTTCCTTCATCGTACATCTTAGAATAACCGCTCGGCGAAGAAACGACACAAATCGGAGCGCCTGTTTTCAGATATGCCAAAGAGTAATCACCCTCTGTATCGGTATATGTGTATGCTAATGATCCGGCTCCTGTATTGCAGGTTCCATTTGCGTTCAGTCTGTACACATCCACTCGTGCCTGACTGATTTTGCCCTTGGCAACTTTACCGGAAATGGTCACTTTCACTGATCTTACTGCTGTCACAAAAAAACTTTCATAAAGCTGACTGCCTTTCTCATTGGAGCAATGAAAAAGAAATAATACCGATAATATCCAAACACGCATAACCGAAACCCTCTTTTCTCTGATTCAGCAGACAGTAAATTATCTCCTTGAATCGTAAAGCAGATAATGAAATTTATCATATTTTTCTGAGAAATGGAGATTCACTGCCGAAAGCGATTTCGCCATTGACCGCTTTACGGACTGCAACTGTGAGTTTTCCCTTTCCTGACATTGCCTGTATTGCATTATGAATCAAGTTCACCCAGTCCAGATGGATTGAAATCCCTGAATTTGTGAAACTGATACGAATTACATTAAAATAATTATTTTTTCAGTATCATCTTTATATGAGGAATATCTGCCTCGATAAATTCATGTCCTTCCGCAGCAAATCCATGTTTCTCATAGAACCTTCTCACTTCCGTCTGAGCATGAAGATAAATCATTTCCGGTTTGTGCATTTTGGCCTCTTCTATCAGTCTCTTCAGGATTTCAGAACCTACTTTTTTTCTTCTGAATTCAGGCAGAACAGCAAATCTTTCGAGTTTCACTCCTTTTTCAGTGGTTCTCATTCTTGCTGTTCCGGCGGGATCAATTCCATAATACCCCAGAAAATGCTCACAGTTCATATCGAACTCGTCAAACTCTTCCTTCTCTGTCACTTTCTGTTCAAGAATAAATACAATCCTTCTGATCTCAAATGCGATTTCCAGATCTGCGTCTTCAAATATCTGTTCTATAGAGATTTTACCTGTCATCATCTTATTCCAAAGAGCAGTCATTTCCTTTATGATATTCCCTGCAGTTCCTTCTGTATTTATATGTCCCCAGGCTTTCATACTTTATATGACTCTTACGCATACAAAAAATATTGTGCGTTTCTATACATATTTATTTTCAAGGAATCTAATATTGAAAAGCTGATAATAATCAGTCAAAAATATCGGCAATGAATCCGATCACATCTGACGCAACTTCAGCCAAATCTATCATATCAGATGCATCAGGAATCACATCCTCAAGTCCCGATGCTCCGCTTTGCTCAACAGGTTTTGCTGCATTCTGTTCCATCCCGGCCATTTGATTTACTGTGTTCTCTTCCAAAGCATACTCCTTTTTCAGTTACAACAGTTTATGACTGGTAAAATTTCAAATTTGTGATAATTTTTTTGTTACTGCTCAGCAAAATAAAAGGTAAGGAAAAAAACAGGGATTGGGGGTGTGTAAAACTCAGGGTTAATCCAGATCTCAAAATAAACTGGATCAATAAAAAATGATATTAAGATTCAGACACATCATTTTTGAGCAAGACAGGCTGTGAGAATTCACCCAGTATACTAAGTGTGCAGATAAATTTAATTTACGGAAAAAGAGATCAGTTTGCGTGTTTTCTCATCTTCACCGAGATGATAATCCCGACTGCCATCATAGACATAATCAGGTGGGACCCCCCGTAACTCATAAATGAAAGAGGAAGACCCGTTACAGGCATAAGTCCCAGTACAATTCCCAGATTGATCAGCATATGGAAAAATATGAGTGCAACCACACCGGCAACAAGAAGGGACCCGAATCGATCCTTACTCTCAAAACTGATCTGAAGCCCTCGAAGAGGAATGGCAAGAATGAAGAAAAGCAGAATCACCGATCCGAAAAAACCTGTCTGCTCTGCCCAGGAGGCAAATATAAAGTCTGTTCCGCTTTCAGGCACATGAGGAGTCTTGCCCTCCGTCATTTCCGCGTTCATCAGTCCTTTTCCCAGAATCCTGCCTGACCCGATTGCCGGCTTGGATGCGAGAAGCTGATACCCGGCTCCCTGACGGAATTTTTCCGGATTGATAAATGCGGTAAAACGCCCGACTTGATTTTCAGAAAACGGAGCCACTCTGTTTAAAGTCACCGCAGCAAGAATACTTAAGCCCACCATTCCAAGAGGAATGTAATATCTTCTGAACTGCATCGAACCTCTGGCATATCGGAGCATAATCAGAACAAAACTGACAATCATAAATACAAGAGCAAGTCCGATCATGAAATCGTCATTAATGAACGTCTTAAAAAGAAATCCTGTATTGTCTTCGATTACCTGCTCAGAAGCCTCGTTCAGCACTTTCATGCTTTTAGGAGAAAGATTGATCACCTTCTCTCCAATTTTGACTTCTTTCCCCCGCAAGAGCATCCAGACCTTTCCCTTCATCTGATTGACAATGTTGGCAAGTTCGGCCTTCTCAATTTTTGCCAGGTATTCCACTAAGGGTTCAACCAGTGTAATTTTCGTATATTCGATATACAGAGGAATCACTAAAGTAACACCGCCAAGAATAATCAGGGAACTGATATGCATCATATCTGCTCCGCCCAGATAAAGCATTGCCAGAAGAATTGGAAGAAATGACATTGCTGTCCCAAAGTCCGGCTGTTTGGCAATCAGACCCATCGGAATTATCACAATGATGAATGGAATCAGAAGAACCGATATATTTCTCATTTCTCTTTCTTTCATGACAAGGTACTGTCCAAGAAGGATCACTGTGGAAAGTTTTGCAAACTCACTCGTCTGAATACTGAACGGTCCGAGCTTCAGCCACGACCTTGCTCCCCTTCCTGAAGGGAGATATCCTATCCCCGGAATCAATGTCAGTCCAAGAAGTACAATAGCCACCAGATAAATAATGACTGCATATGATCCAAGAAGCTGGTAATTGATCCTGGTCATAAACAGAAGTCCTACAAAACCAATACCGGCATATAATAACTGCTTATACCATCTTCCGGGAGCACCCTCTGCAATATTCACTTCCTGTGCATACAGAGTCAGAACCCCGCAGAGGATGACAATCATCACACAGAAAATCAAAAACCAGTCCAGAGTTCTTTCGATGAATCTTCTGTCTTTCACTGAATTGTATCCTCTTCTGAACCCGTTTCATCTGTTTCTTCCTCAGGAAGATTGGTCTCATTCGGCAGAGGAATCTCTTCGCTCATTTTTCCAGTGTCTGTTTTTCCGTCTTTTTTCACGAAGGTTCCGGGAGGAAATGCAGCCTTGAAAACATCTCTTGCAATTGGACCTGCCCCAATCGATCCGCCGACCCCATATTCCACAAACACAGTCACCAGAACCTGTTCTGAAACAGGAGCGTTGTAAGGGGCATAACCGATAAACCAAGCGTGGTTGGAACTGGACTGCCCTCTTCTTCTTGTCTGTGCAGTTCCCGTTTTTCCTGCAATCTCAGGAACATCAGGCTGGTTCAATACTCTAGAAGCAGTTCCTGATTTGCCCACAAGTCTAAGTCCCTCTCTGATCGCTTCAATTGTAGAAGCCTTGAGAGGAATATCCCGAATGACTTTTGGAACTGTCTTGTAAATCAGACTGTTGTCCCAGGGATTTCTGATCTCACTTACAAGATGGGGCTGATGGACTTTCCCGTTGTTGGCGATTGCCATATAAAATAATGTCATCCCGATCGGAGTAGATGAAATAAATCCCTGTCCGATGGAAAGGTTGATTGTATCCCCGTCATACCATTTCTGTCCGTACGATCTTTTCTTCCATTCATTGCTTGGAACAAATCCTTCGATTTCACTCGGAAGATCTATGTTTGATTTTTTGTCCAGACCAAAAAGACGGGAATAATAGATGATAGCTTCTGAACCGAGTTTATGACCCAGATTGTAAAAATAGACTGAACAGGATTTTTCCAGAGCATGAGGAAGATCATTTGTCCCATGTCCTTTTTTGTCCCAGCACATAAACTCCTGATCAGCTACACTCGCAAGAGAAGAAGGAAGGTAGTATCTTCCGTTGCAGTGAAAAGTCTGAGAAGCAGAATAACGGATCTTGTGTTCACTTTCCAAAGCAGCAAGCCCCACCAAGGTCTTGTAAGTAGAGGCAGGAGGAAACTTGGACATAATCGCCTTGTTCAGAAATCCGCCGTTCTTGTTTACCTTCTTGAGATGAGTCTGTCTTGTCTGAGAATTCTTTCCTGAAACGATAATATTTGGATCATAACTTGGATTCGAAGCCATTGCAAGAATCTCGCCTGTCGCCACCTTCATTGCGATGACTGTTCCGCGAAATCCGTTCAGTGCATTGAATGCAGCCTTCTGCACATCCTTGTCAATTGTCAAAATTACATTGTTTCCCATCTGAGCATGACTGATGATATTTTCCTCTTCAATGTTTCCTTCAGAATTTCTCTTCTGGTATCTGTTTCCGTCCACTCCTCTGAGATATTTGTCGTACTGAAGTTCCAGACCTGTTTTCCCGATCAGCTGATAGGATTTGATTTCCGGATTTTTCAGATCATTTGTATTCGGAAGTCCCACGTATCCTGTCACGTGTGCCAGTGCCGGTCCCATTGTGTAAATCCTTTTTGGGGTGGGAACGAAGAGCACATATCTTCCGATATTGTCAAACTGAGTGATTCTCTCAATCTGCGCATTTGTGATACCCTGCAGAAGCACAATCGGAGTCTTGGATTTGATTTTCTTTGTGAACTTAGGCTCAGTCAGTTCATTTTCAAAGTAGATTTTAGGAATGGAAAGTGCGGTGTAAAAATTAGTCACAAATCCTTTGATTTTCTCAGGATTGTTTTTGAAGAGATTCGTATTTACAATCACATCAAGTGATGCAGAATTCTGAATCAGTGCAAATGATCTTTCCGGTGATCTGAAATTTCTGTCATACACCTGTCCTCTCGAAGCAGGCAGAACCTCGCTCTTATGAACAAACCTTTCCGCCTTCAGTGTATTCTCGCTTCCGTTCACTACCTGAAGATTGAAGAGCTGGAATATAAATACTGCGAGTGCAGTTACGATCATTGCGGAAAAAACGTACAGTCTGAACTGAAATGCCGTTTCCAGTTTGTATTCAATGGACGAGGAGCTTTTTTCCATTATCTGGCTCCTTCCTCCTGATCCAGTCTGTACGCCCAAGTAAGAGCAAAGAAAGTGACAGGAGCAAGAACTGCATTGTAAATCGAACAGATCATATAGGAATAATTCTGATTGGAATAGAAGAAACTCGCAAATACGAAATAAGTGATGAGTCTCATCAGGAAAGTCATTACAAAAGCATACACCGTAATGGAAACATAATTTTCATTATAAATGCTTCTTCCGAATTTGCCGAGAAGATAACCCAGAAGAGAAAAACTGAAAGCATGTACGCCGATCTTATAATAGATTTTTCCGCCGATTCCCTGTTCTCCTCCAAGTCCTGCATCCGAAAGAAGTCCTCCGATAAAACCGATCCAGAGCCCTGACATCTCTCCTCTTCTCAGAGCAAAAAATATCACAAACAAGGCCATAAAATCAGGTTTGATTTCCGGCCCAAAGTCAAACAGATTCGAACCGTTTAAAATATGAGCGAGAACGATTCCCAAAAGGATCATAAATTTTTCAAGAATCATTGCTGAAGTTTCCTTTCCATCTCTTCCACATCAGCATTCAGATCCAATGTCGGTTTTTTCACAGGCGGTTTCTGGTTCGGCTTTTTTTCATCCTTAGGTTTAGGAGCTTCCTTTGCAGGAGGTGCAGGTTTTTCATCCTTGTCTCCGGGGAAATTAATCACACCATAGTAAGGATTTTCAATCGCCACATTTTTTTCCTCAGGCCATTCTTCCACCCATTTGTCCGGGAGTTTCATTACAACAGATACGTACTGCATATCTTCAAATCGGACATACGGTTTAATGTAAGCAGTTTTGAATGAACCTGTTCTAGGCCCTTCCTCTACAATGTATCCCACTGGAATATTTGCAGGGAAAAGTCCGCCTCCGGACGAGGAAAGAACCATTTTCCCCTGAATTCCGATTGTATTTTCCTCGATACTCTGGTCAGGATTGAACGGTCCTTCCGGCTTCATTGTTTTAGGAGTGATGATAATACTGCTGTCGAGATAATTCAAAATCGCCATTGTGCCCTTTCCGGAATTTCCAGAAAGAGATGCCCAGAGATTTGTATCCTTGATCTGAACACCCATATTGAAATTGGAATTGATGAGGGGCTGAACCACTGAAGTCGTGCTTCCGGTAGAAATGACCTTTCCGACAAGTGCCATCACCACTTCACCTGCCTCGTTTGTTGCCCTGGCAACGACCGGCATATAAGGACGGATATTGTCATTCTGTCCCTTGTCTATGATGATTGTTCTGTAGATAGAATTAAGTCTGACAGAAAGCACTTCTGCCTTGAGGGTGGTATAGGAAGATTTTGGTTTGAATCCAATCTCTTTTCTAAGACTTAAATTTTCTGCCTTGAGCGCTTCCATATCCTGAGGAAGATTTCTGTATTCTTCAATCAGTTTCTGGAAAGAGTCTCTTTCCTTACGGAGAGATTCGTAGGTCTGCAGTCTGGTGAACATCCCTTTGAAAAAACCGCCGAAGGAGTCCACATAGGAAGAAACCGAATCAGTGACTTTCTGAGAGCTGGCCACCGCTTTGACAGCCAGATTTCCGTTCCAGATCAGTGAAAGAATGGAAAATCCCAGACAAAATAGAAGGGAGATTAACTCCTTAAATTGTTGGAACCGATCCCATAACATTCAGAATTATTTAATACCGCGTTTGATGTACTTCAGCTCGTCCAGATACTTCCCTGTTCCGAGAACCACACAAGTCAGAGGGTTTTCTGCACGGAAAACAGGAACTCCCACTTCACGGGAAATATAGGTTTCCAGTCCCCGCAGAAGACAGCCGCCCCCAGTAAGAACAATCCCTCTTTCTACGATATCAGCAGATAGTTCAGGAGGTGTTTTTTCCAGAACTCTCTTGATCCCGTCCAGAATTTGGTCAGTCGGTTCTTTGAGTGCTTTTCTGATTTCAGTGCTTTCCAGCTCGAGCGTTCTTGGAAGTCCGGAAATTGCATCCCTTCCTTTCACTTCCATTGTATCGACTCTCTTGTCCATATATGCATTTCCGATGGTCAGTTTGATGTCTTCCGCAGTTCTGTCCCCGATCACCAGATTGTACTGGTTTCTCAGATGTTTTACAATTGCCTCGTCAAACTCGTCCCCGCCTGTACGGATGGATTCTGCAATCACCATACCGCCGAGAGAAATCACAGCGATTTCAGTTGTTCCACCGCCGATATCCACGATCATATTGCCCGCAGGTTCGTGAATTGGAATATTTGCACCAATTGCTGCAGCCAGTGCTTCTTCGATCAGAAAAATCTCTCTCGCACCTGCCTGCTCGGCAGATTCCCTCACCGCACGTCGTTCCACTTCCGTAATGCCTGAAGGAACTCCTATCACGATTCTAGGTTTTACAAAGGTTGTTCTATTGTGAACCTTTGCTATAAAATAGCGGATCATTTTTTCAACAGTTTCGAAGTCTGCAATCACCCCGTCTTTCATAGGACGGATGGCTACGATATCGCCTGGGGTTCTCCCCAGCATTCTCTTGGCTTCCTGACCTACTGCTAACACCCTGCCTGTAGACGCCTGTACAGCAACCACGGAAGGCTCAGAAAGAACAATCCCCTGACCCTTTACGTGAACTAATGTATTGGCTGTCCCAAGGTCAATGCCCATATCATTCGAAAAGAATGCGTATAAATTATCAAAAATCATAAACCAGACCCGAAATACTACGATTATGAGCTTTTTTTATTGGAAAAAAGCATCTAAAAATATAGATTTTTAAGCAATAGCATCGGGTCAAGGTTTTTATAAAAAAAAGATTTAAAGTACAATTTCAGAAGATTTTTTTTAGGAATTCGGCACGATACGGAGAAAAAACGGAGTTAAGAAAGAATTTTTTGAATGATTTCGATTACGTTTTTTGTGGAAAACGGTTTTGTGATGAAATGACTGACTCCGAGCTTGGCGGCATCTTCCTTGTCGGAATCCTGACCCTTTGCAGAAAGAAAGATGATCGGGATATGAGAAATTTCGCTGTTTGCCTTGATTTTTTTTGTAGAGTCAAATCCGGAAAGAACCGGCATCATAATGTCCATAATAATCAGATCAGGCCGGACTTCAAGGGCCTTCAGATAACCCTGCTCTCCGTTGAAAGCCACCTCAGTCTTGTATCCGGATTTTACGAGAATATCGTTCAATATTTTGGATATCTGAGGCTGATCATCTACAATTAGAATTTTTTTCATAGTATTGAATCTGTCGGCAGAAGAAAATCAGACAGTGCCGATCCCGATCTTCGCAGAAAAAGTCAGTTTTTTCGGCCAATGCCCGAAACTGACAGAGAGAATTTATTTCACTTCAATCCTTTCTCCAGAAAACAGGAAAGACTCATTAGGGCAAGTGAAATTTATGGAAATTCTGTTTCCATTGCCGATCAAGAGCGAATTAGACAAAAATCAGAAAAGGGAGAAAATCGGCGGCTCAATCATTGGTCAGCTGATGCACCTGACACTGAAATAGCTGAAGCTCTTAGGATTGTAGACACTGAAACCGCCATTTACATCGAAACCGTAAGGAGTATCCGGCATGAATTCTTCGCTAGTCCAATAATTGGAATAACCCTCATCATCCTTTTTCCATTCTGCAGTCAGTTTTGCATCAACGGCTTTTTTAATTTCGGCCCTGGTTGGCAGTCTCATTCCGATACTCTTACATTTGGCCTTTCCATCATCCCAGTTCATAAGCCCTTGATAAACACTCCAGCCGCCGATCCCCATTTTGGAAGTTTCCTTGATGGGCGGAACAATCTTAGTTTTTTCTCTGCAGGTCAAAATCACAAAGAGACAGACTCCGGCAAATATAGATTTTTTCATTATATCCTCTATTGAAAAAAATATCAAATCTTTAAAATTCTCGACATTTGCATTCCCGAGCTTTAGTCTTCGGCTTTAAGGGAGACTGCATACGGAGAAGCGATGCAAGGGGAAGATCTGTAAATATGACCTCGAATCCTATATTGAGCAGGTGTCCCCCTGCATTCCAGATCTGCACTGGAAGTCTTTTACGGGCAGACGCAGTTTCCAGGACAGACGGTTTTTCCTGCCCCGGCACAGCACATAAACAGAAGTAAAATGAGTTATTTTTTCATTATTTTTCTAATATTCTTAATTTCTGAATTTCCTCCAGAGACAGCCCTGTCACCTGCTGAATGACTTCATCCGAAAGTCCATTTCTGATTGCTTTCAAAGCAATCTCTTGCACTCCCTTCTGAAATCCGATTTGTTCTCCCTTCTGATATCCGATTTGTTCTCCCTCCACCTTTCCTTCCGCTCTGGCCGTTTCTACGATGCCTTTTGTCTCCCAGTAACTGAGGAGGCTTTCCTGATAGTCATCGTATTCCTTGCGGTTCATAGCTCCGATTTCGGAAATATGAAATGCCTTTTCGAAGATTGGTTCGTTCAGAATGTCCGGAATGTGATCGAAATTTTCCAGATTTTTCAGAAAATAACACCACTTATCATAACGTGTCTTCAGTTCCGATTCCATCTTCGTGAAAAGAGGCATCTGAAGAAATTTGAAATGCAGTTTACTGTAGAAAACTTCTCCGTCCTGATCCTTCAGCTGCACATGGCGCTCGAATTTCTTTTTCTCTTCTGCCTCATCATACTTGAAATCAAGAATGGCAATGAAATAGATCGGAAGCAGCTTGAAATTCCAGTCCTTGCCTTTTTCGGCCTGCTCCTGAATCGGAAATGTAATGCTGAAAAGGGACCTGTCCTTGAAAAATTCCAGTTTCTCTTTCTGCATTTCAATAATGAAATTTTCCTTATTTATGCCCTTGCAGTGAATATCAAAGATTGCCTTTCTTAAAAAAGGCAGGTGCGGAAGATTCTCCGGATTTCGGAAATTCAATTCCAGAATCTGGTGTTCAGGCGGAAGCAGCTGATTTAAAAAATCAGTCAGCAGATCCTTGTTTGCCTCAATCCCGAACAGTCTTTTAAAACCGAAATCGGTATACGGATTCATATATTTGGGAATTTTCTCTTCCATAAATTCCATCAGAGCAGGAAATGATTGACTGAGCAAGTAAAATTTGCATCACGGTGTCCAACGTAAAGCAGATCACAATCCATCCCTGCGATACCTGCAAAATCACTTGCCAAAAAAGTCTGACTGTATCAGTTTAATCATTATGAAGGCAAGATACATCAATCCTTGAAGGATTCCGAAAAGCAGAGATCGCCAATTATAATGAAAAAGAAAGAGATCAGTATGAAGAAAGCCTGAAGCATTACCGTGATATACGAGCAGTGATTAACACAGCCGTAAACGAGGCTCTGCTTCAGGGCAGGAAAGAGAAAGCTGTAGAAATGGCGAAGAAATGTCTGCAGAAGATGTTTCTGAACTGACAGGGCTTTCTTTGGAAGAGATCCAGAAGTTGGGTAAGTGAGTCTGTAAGTTTCCAGTTTTTGGATGGACAAGGAAGCCCTCTTTGCTGTCGCCGCACGGCTATTTCGAATGAAACGAAGTGGAGTGAGAAATCTTAAAGTGTTCTGAACATTATATCACAAACTAAGTAGAAAAACATACACGCTTTTTTACCTCATCCCCTAGCCCCTTCTCCGCTTCGAGAAAAGCTTTCGAAACGGAGAAGGGGAATCCGAATAAACGCCTTCTGGAATTCAGCAAAGCATTCTCCTCGGCCCCTCTACACAACATCATTTCACTGATATTCCCCCCGCTTCGCCCAGGCAAGCCTCACCGTTTCACGGTTCGCTGGGGAAAAGCCTACTGAGATAAAAGTCCACCCCTTTTCCTTTCAGGAAAGGGGCTGAGATAGAGAACATCTGCAGCCAGAATGAAGGGGATAGGCAAATCAACAAATGACCCAGACCACGGCGCCGTCTGAGCAGCGGCTCCCAAGTTTGCGTGTCGAACCATCAGCGAATACAGCGTACATAGTTGTCGTAGTCCTTACGATGTCCGTTGTTAAATCCATTGTAGATATAGAAACTTGATGCCCTGTCATCCGAAAACTGCTCTGAAGACCAATACCAAGTGCCTTCCCAGGATTTCATCACACCGGATTTATAGGCCGCAGTTAACTCATTCACTGTCGGAAGCCTCATTCCTAGACCGGCACAATTTGCATTGGCATCTTTCCAATTCATCTGCCCTTGGTCATTACTCCAGTTAACTGTTTCAGGGGTTGGCTTCGACTGTTCCTTTTCCTCTATGCGGATACAGCGAACAAGGACTTCAAAGACCTTAGGGTGGTAGCCTTTAATTCCATCACTGATATAGAAACTGTAAGCACTGTCGTCCGAGAACTCCTCTGAAGACCAATAATTTCCATTTTCCCAAGATTTCGTCACTCCTGATTTGTATGCTTCCCTAAAATCATTCATTTTTGGAAGCCTCATTCCTTTGCCGACACATTTTAATGCTGCCTGGTACCAATTCATCTCTCCCTGATAAGCACTCCATTTGCCGGTTCCGGAGTCTTGTTTTGGCTGTTCCTTTTCCTCTCTGCAATCCATACAGCTCAAAACAGCAATCATACAAATTGCATATAAAAAAGTTTTTTTCATCATTTCCTCTGTTTAATAAATTTGTAACAACAATCACCTTCGGCTTTGTCGGCGTAGTTGAAAATATCAGTCTACAATATCGTCATTTGGAATCCCTGTCTTGATTCGGCATAGAAAAGGAAGACCCAATAGAGATTACCATTTACTTGCGACTGAATCCAAAGACACTGTCATCTGCTTAGTCATATTGTTTCCCTTCGGCTACGCTCAGGGAACGCCATTCACAATTCACAATTCACTATTCACAATTCACAATTCACAATTCACAATTCACAATTCACAATTCACAATTCACAATTCACAATTCGC